>JAZQTF010000120.1:0-1372 GCA_045630445.1 Acutalibacteraceae bacterium | reverse complement strand
AATTTTCATCAGCACCGCCCGCAGTTGCAACACGCGCAACCTGCTCTGCCCAGTGGCCAAGGTCCTCCTTTGTGTAACCAACAACGGTGGGGTTGCCGGTTGTGCCGGATGACGCATGGATTCGGACAATCTCACGGCGGTCAACACCAAACATTCCGAAAGGATAAGTGTCTCTCAGATCTGCCTTTGTTGTGTAGGGAAGATATTGAATATCGGACAAAACTTTGATTTTATCCGCTGTTATTCCCATCTTCTCGAAACGGTCGTGATAGAACTTTACGTTCTTGTCGCAATAATCAACAAGTGCTTTAAGACGTTCAAGTTGCAACGCTTCCATATCGGAACGTTTCATACACTTCATTTCGGGATTCCATATTTTTTTCACCATTAGATATCAAGCCTCTTTTAAGTTAATCTATGATAGCAGAAAACTGCCGTACATTAAGTACGGCGGTTTTAAATTCCAAAAAGATATTATACTATAATAATGCAAAAAAGTAAAGATATTTACACTATTTTGCTTCAATTGACTCATAAAACTTTACGTAGTTTTCATCATTTTGCTCACGTTTTGAAGTGATGGCACTGACAACAACGCAGAGAATGATGGAGGCAATCATTGCAAGGCACGCAAAATGAGCGCCCATATCCATCACGTAGCCGAAGTCAAGACCGAAAAGGCGTAATGTTACGCCGTTTGCAAACAACTTGCAGATTACAGGCGGAAGCGCCACAACGAAACCGCCAATCATACCTGCCCACGCGCCCGCTTTGTTGAGTTTCTTCCAATAGAGAGAAATCGCATAAGGTGCAAGGAATGAGCCGGAAATGATACCCCATGAGTAAGACATCATATCAAGAATCGGAGTGTTGCTGTTTGCGATAAGGTAAGAAAGCACGATGAATATTACACTGATAATCCGGCTGACCCACGCAGTTTTTACTCCGTCAAATTCCGGGAAAACTTTGGGCTTTACAAAGTCCATTGTGATTGTGGAAGAAGCCGTGATTGTGATTGAAGAAAGCGTTGAAACGGACGCTGCAATCAAAAGCACAAGCACAACTCCGAGTAAGATGCTTGAAAGTCCCGCCTGAGCGAGCATATTTGGCACGAGGTAATCTGTGCCGCCCTCAACAAGTTCGCTGTAGAAAAGTCTTGAAAGAGAGCCGATGAAGTATCCGCCACCTGCGACAATAAGAGCAAATACGGTTGAAACAACTGTTCCTCTCTTTACTTCCTTGTTGTCACGGATGCCGTAATATTTATGAATCATCTGCGGAAGTCCCCATGTACCAAACGATGTCATAAGAACTGTTGCCCACAAGCCGACGTGCTGAACTGTGCCGAGTTGCAGCCCCTGAGTTTTCTCCC
>JAZQTF010000119.1:0-7691 GCA_045630445.1 Acutalibacteraceae bacterium | reverse complement strand
TGTGCTTGGAATGGTTCGTCAGTGGCAGAAGATTTTCTATGGTAACAGATTTGCGGCAACAAGTCCGGCAAGAAAAACTGATTTTGTAAAACTTGCTGAAGCATTCGGAATCAAGGGAATGAGAATTAACAACGACGATGAGATTGAAAGTGTACTTAATGAAGCGTTTGCTTATGGCAAGGGTGTGCTTGTTGAGTGCGTGGTGTCACCTGATTGCAATGTTCTCCCGATGATACCGCCCGGTGGATCTGTAACAGATACCGTTGATGAAATGTAGGAGGTCTTAAAATGGAAGATAAACTTATTATTTCAATACTCGTTAATAACTGTTCAGGTGTTCTTCTTCGTATTGCAGGTCTCTTTTCACGTCGTGTGTTTAATATTTCAAGTATTACTGCAAGTGAAACTGAGGACGGTAATTTCACAAGAATAACAATTGTTACAGTTGCAAATAAAGATGAATTCAGACAGATTCAAAAACAACTTCTCAAACTTGAGGATGTTAAAAAAGTAATTCTTCTTACTCAGGAAAATTCAACTGCAATTGAATTGCTTCTTATGAAGGTCAATGCGGATGAAAATACAAGGCAGGAAGTTCTCAACACAATCGTTAAGTACGGCGCAAGAGTAAGAGATATCGGCAGTGCAACAATGACTGTTGAGCTTACAGGTTTCCCGCTTGATATTGACAAGTTTGTTGCTGATATGTCAGTTCATGGAATTGCTGAACTTGCAAGAACAGGTATCACCGCTCTTGAAAGAGGCGACATTACAATTAAAATGTCTGAATATTGATTTGGAGGATTATAGATTATGGGTATGACGATGACTCAGAAAATACTCGCATATCACGCAGGTCTTGAAAGCGTAAGTGCGGGTCAGTTAATTGAGGCAAATCTTGATATGGTGCTTGGCAATGACGTTACAGCACCCGTTGCAATCAACGAGTTTGAAAAAGCAGGCGCTTGCAAGGTCTTTGATAAAACAAGAATTTCACTTGTTATGGACCACTTTACTCCTAACAAGGATATCAAGGCCGCTGAACAGTGTAAGCAGGTAAGAGGCTTTGCAGACAAGTATGATATTCTTCATTACTATGATGTTGGTGATATGGGAATTGAGCACGCACTTCTTCCTGAAAAGGGTATTGTGGTGCCTGGCGATGCAATCATCGGCGCTGACTCTCATACTTGTACTTATGGTGCGCTTGGAGCATTCTCAACAGGTATCGGTTCAACTGACCTTGCTGCAGCAATGGCAACAGGTAAGACTTGGTTTAAGGTGCCGTCTGCAATTAAAATCAATCTTACCGGCAAACTCAATGAGTATGTATCAGGTAAGGACGTAATTCTTCATTTTATCGGAATGATCGGTGTTGACGGTGCGCTTTATCGTTCACTTGAATTCTTTGGTGAAGGTATCAAGAGTCTTTCAATGGATGACAGATTGTGTATTGCCAATATGGCGATTGAGTGTGGCGCTAAAAACGGCATTTTCCCTGTTGATGAAACAACACTTGAGTATGTTTCGGGCAGAGCACTCAGAGAATTCAAAGTGTTTGAAGCAGATGAAGATGCAGTTTATGACGAGGAGTACACAATTGATTTGTCAACACTTCGTCCCGTTGTTGCTTTCCCGCATCTTCCTGAAAATACAAAGGTTATTGATGAAGTTGGCGAAGTTAAGATTGATCAGGTTGTAATTGGTTCATGTACCAATGGCAGACTTGAAGATATGCGTGCTGCTGCTAAAGTGTTGGAAGGAAAGAAAGTTGCAAAGAGTGTAAGATGTATTATCATTCCTGCAACACAGCAGATTTATAAGCAGTGCATTAAAGAAGGTCTTATGGACATTTTCCTTGATGCAGGTGCGGCAGTAAGCACACCCACATGCGGCCCGTGTCTTGGTGGTCATATGGGTATTCTTGCAAAGGGCGAACGCGCGGTTGCTACAACAAACCGTAACTTTGTCGGACGTATGGGTCATCCTGAGTCTGAAGTTTATCTTTCAAACCCCTTTGTTGCCGCTGCAAGTGCAGTAACGGGTTACATCACTGACCCGTCAAAGATATAAAAGGAGGAAGTTACGATGAAAGCACAGGGTAGAGTACATAAATACGGCAGTAATATTGATACAGACGTTATCATTCCTGCAAGATATCTTAACACTGCAAATCATAAGGAACTTGCTTCTCACTGTATGGAAGATATTGACAAAGAGTTTGTAAATAAGGTTCAGTCAGGCGATATTATGGTTGCTGATAAAAACTTCGGTTGTGGCTCTTCAAGAGAGCATGCTCCGATTGCAATCAAGGAGTCCGGTATTTCCTGCGTTATTGCAAGCACATTTGCAAGAATTTTCTACAGAAACGCACTCAATATCGGTCTTGCAATTCTTGAATGTGATGCTGCAAGCAAGGATATCAAAGACGGTGATGAGGTTGCAGTTGACTTTACAACAGGTATTATCAAAAACCTCACAAACGGTAATGAGTATCAGGCAGAGCCGTTTCCGGAGTTTATTCAGAATATAATTGAAAAGGGCGGTTTGCTTAATTCTATTTCTGACAGACTCTAAATAAACGCAAAATTAAAACTCCGTATGATTTTCATACGGAGTTTTTTTGTTTTTATAAAGTCTCTTGTTTCAATTGCTTTACATATTTTATTTGTGAGTGTTTTTTGCGAATGTGGTAATACAATGCCATAATAATAAATGACAATATATTTACAAAACAAATGAAAGCAATTGTAAGATACGTTGAGTTGACAGAGTTTGATGCAAGAAAATTTATTAAACTTTCAATTTTGTTTGATGGTGAAAAACCTGCAGGCAGATTGATTGTAAATGATATGTTTCGAATTATAAATAACGAAAGGAAACAATCTGATAAACAAAGCCATATTGACCCTGTGGCCTTTATATACAGGCTTTTTCTTGCTGCAGCAATTCCATAAATTATGCTGACGAACAATATTGAAATAAGGAAAGTTGATATTTCCATATTTGAGAATATTGCACTGAAAATGTATATAAGCAAATGCCATATAATTGTCAGGACAATATTGAGCGTGTTTGCAGCATAAAACCTTATATCTGATGTTGCAATCTGAAGAATGAGTCCGCGCAACATAATTTCAAGCATAAACGCTGTGATTGCAGCGACGATAATCGCAATTATAAAGGAAACAATTCCACTGTTTGCTCCAAGTCTTGAAACACTGATTTTGAAATCAATTTCTAAAATAAAGACGTGGGTTGATATAAAGTGCTTTATAAGGAAAATGGAAAGCAGAGTGCAGATGCCTAAAATAATCATTGGTGCAATTGTGCCGATTATTATTTTGGATGCTTTTTTTGTAAAACCAATATCTGATGGTTTTAAATTGAGTAAGTATAGTGCACCGAATACAACTAATATTGCAAAAATTGTGCTGATGATTGTTGAGCCAAACAGTGTTATAACATTTGAATATAAAAATTTGTACTCAATGAAGTAAACAATGACGCATAAAAAGAATGCGTTAAGACTTACGTTGAGTGGAGAAAATTTGGATTTTTCCATAATTTATATTCCTTTTAATTGTAACCAACAAGTTTTGAAAGGTCATTAACTCTTGCACTTGTTGATGTTGCAGAAATATTGTTAATGAATATTACGTCTGTAACATTGTTTTCCTTAACAAAATTATAGAAATTACCAGTGTAATAGCGGTAGTCAATAACGTAAACGTATTGATAATGGTCAACAAGGAAGGGGACAAACGCATTGCCAAAGGATTCTTTTACAACAACGCATGATGAACCATCTGTGATAGTGGGGTTTTCAATGACGGAGAATGGATTGTCGCCACCAATAAATGTGTTGTATTTGCTGCCTGAAACCCATGTAGTAACGTCAGTAATAACTCTCCAGCTGGTTTGTTTACCATCTCTGTCGGTGAATGTCATACTATTTGTACCATTTGGAATGTAAGCAACAACCTGGTCAGGGTTTGCACCAAGGGCAGGGGCATTGTTTGTTTTTGTGTATAATGTGCCAAGGAATCCGTCAAACGTTTTTGTTTCATAACTTGACAAGTCATTCGGTGTAATACCCTTGACTTCTGCCCATTGTGTATAGGTGTAGTATGCTGCAAGTGCAGTCCAATGGTGGTCAGTACGGAAGTACAGGTATTCATCGCGGTGTTCGCGAAGTTTATCAAATATACTTACAGTAATAGTTTTGTTAAATCCACTATACATATAATTGATTGCCGCACGTTGATCACTTGTGTTAAGATCTTTTCTTATTGAGTCATTGAGAATTATGTCTGTGCTAAGCGGAATGATGATGTCATAAACGTTTGCAATTCCGTCAAGATTAACCGCTGCTGTTTCAATTGCACCAACATATTTTGCAGACGTTGATTTGACAAAACTGTAATATGAGTAAGCGGTATCTTTGTAAACGAAAAGTGCGTTGATTGTTTCACCCGTTTCTTTTTCGGTGGGTGTTTCAGTTTCGTTCGGCTTTGTTGTCGTGGTGGTTGTCGTGTCGCCTCCAACTGAAATGGGCGGTATAATCGGACCATCAAATGAGTCGGGGATATCATCTCCGTCTGTTACTGTTCCTTCAATCTGACCACCAAGAGTAATTCCCTTGATGCTCCAAAGTTTGCTGTTGAGAGCGATGAGAGAGTCGCGGTTTGGCATTGTGTCGGAATACCATTTATCAATTGCAGTTGCATAATCACCGTTTAATAATGCGGAAAAACTGAATTCAGGAAATTCTGCAAGTTTACGCTTTTCTGATTCCGATTCAGTGGGTCTTGTAAGAATCAGAGAAAGTAAACCAATTGTTCCTAACACGGCAAAAAAGAGGAATATTTTTAAGAAGTTTACAATTTTAGAATTCTGCATTTTTATTCCTCCTTACCTTAAAACTGGAAATATAAGAACGGGTTGTAACTGTCACCGATAAGTGCAAGTGCTGAAAGAAGCACTACAACAATCGGATATACAATTTCAAGTATGCTGCCCGTAACACGTACAACTGTATTTGCGTTTTCGTTGCGGAATATCTTTGTATAAAGATTTTTGAAAAGGGGAGTGAAAGCAAACATTACCGCAATGATGAAGAACAGGTAGCTGAGCAAATGTGTGCGTGTTTCAAAACTGCTGAATGTGTTGCCGTTGAGACAGAACATACCTCTGAGGATTGAACCGATCGTTCCCATGTCTTCATATTTGAAGAGAATCCAACCGAAGTATACAACGATGAATGAATATATGTAGGGGATGATTTTCGGTGCTTTGTCAAGAACTTTCTGCAAGAACAATCTTTCAAGCATAATGAACACGAAGAAGTAAAGTCCCCATAAAACGAAGTTCCAACTTGCGCCGTGCCAGAGACCAGTAAGGAACCAGACAACAAAGAGGTTTATGATAGTTCTGAACATACCTTTTTTATTACCGCCAAGTGGGATGTAAACGTAATCTCTGAAGAACGAGCCAAGTGAGATGTGCCATCTTCTCCAGAATTCTGAAATTGACTTTGATGTATAGGGGTAATTAAAGTTTTCTTTGTAGTGGAATCCGATCATAAGACCCATACCGATTGCCATATCGGAATATGCGGAGAAGTCAAAGTAAATCTGCATCATATACATAAGTACACTAAGCCAGATTGAAAGTGCGGGAGCAGAGCCGATTGTTGCAACATCGGGAGTGAACAAGTTTGAGATGCTTGCACAAGTGTTTGCGATGAGAACTTTTTTACCAAGACCGATTGCAAAACGTGTAACACCTTTTGAAACTTCTGCAAGGTTGGTTTTTCTGTTGTATATTTCGTTTGATACGTCGCTGTAACGTACAATCGGACCGGCGATACACTGATGGAACAATGATGCATAAAGGAAAACAGTAAGGAATGAGCGTTCACCTTTTACGTCACCTCTATATACGTCAACGGTATATGAAAGCAACTGGAATGTGTAGAATGAAATACCAATCGGCAATACGATATTCGGAATTTCAAAATTCAAACCAAAGATTGATTGAAGGTTTGTAAAGAAGAAACCTGTGTATTTCAGTATTCCAAGAAGTGTAAGGCTTGAAACAACAGCGGTTACTACTGCAAATTTAGCAAGAAATCTGCCGCGTTGCTGTTCAATATATATACCGGCAAGCCAGTTTATTGTTACCATACCAACTAACAGGAGAACATATTTCAGTCCGGTCCATGAATAGAACAGTATTGAGAAACATACAAGAACAATGTTTTTGCTGTGATTTGTTTTTACAAGACTATATACAAGCATACATAGTGTAAAGAACAAGAATACAAATAAAAGATTTGAAAATACCAAACCGAAAACCACCTATAATATATTGTAGGAAAATCCCTGTAAAATTATATCATATACTCAACCAATAGTAAATATTAAAAATAAAATATTAGAAGAATTTGATGAATACTGTTGGGAGAATAAAAAAGATTACGGGAGTAATCTGAATTAATCCCGTAATCCTTATATATGATTATTACTTCAATTTAATGAGCAATTCTCCGGCTTTTACATTCTGACCAACGTCGATGAGAACTTCGCCAACAACACCATCCTGGAGTGCAACAACGCTTGTTTCCATCTTCATAGCCTCGATGATAGCCAATACCTGATTTTCCTTAACTTCGTCGCCAACTTTTACGTTAACCTTGCTTACCATGCCGGGGATGCTGGAGCCAACCTGCTTTGTATCATCAGGATCAGCAAGAACAACTTTTGCAGTTGTTTCAGCAGCAACGTTATCAAGAATTTCAAGTTCACGGCGGATACCGTTGAGTTCAAAGATAACCTGTCTTGTGCCGTTTTCGTTGAGATCACCGAGACCAACATAACGGATAACAAGTGTCTTACCGTCTTCGATGTCAACGTATGTTGTTTCACCGGGAACCATACCCTTAAAGAAGATCGGTGTGTCCATATTCTGGAGTTTGCCGTACTTCTTCTGAATCTTGAAGTAGTCTTCCATTACTTTCGGATACATTACGTAGCTTACAAGATCCTGCATTGTGGGCTCTTTGATGTTCTTGGAAACAATTGCTCTGATTTCATCCCAGTTAATCGGGTCAAGGAGTTCACCGGGACGGCAGGAGATCGGCTGATCGCCTTTAAGTACGATCTTCTGGATATCTTCGGGGAAGCCACCTTCGGGCTGACCCATCATACCCTTGAAGTAACTTACTGCTGAATCGGGGAAGTTGAGGTTTGCACCTTTTTCTACGATGTTTTCAGCAGTGAGGTTGTTCTGTACCATGAAGATTGCAAGGTCGCCAACCATCTTGGAGGACGGTGTAACCTTAACGATGTCGCCGAGCATATCGTTAACTTCTCTGTACTTCTCTTTAACTTCAAGGAATTTGTCGCCAAGGCCAAGGCTTCCAACCTGCGGCTTGAGATTTGTGTACTGACCTCCGGGGATTTCGTAACGGTAGATATCTGTTGCGGGAGCAACCTGACCTGCCTCATACTCTTTGTAGTATGTTCTTACAGCTTCCCAGTACTCTGTGAGCTTCTGGATAGCGTCAAGGTCAATACCTGTGTCACGAGCGTCGCCCTTAAGTGCAGCAACAAATGCGTTCATTGACGGCTGGCTGGTGAGTGAAGACATGCTGGAAATAGCAGTATCAACAATATCAACACCTGCTT
>JAZQTF010000118.1:0-4721 GCA_045630445.1 Acutalibacteraceae bacterium | reverse complement strand
GAAGCGGTAAAAGCGGTGACGGTGTGCAGAAAAGCGGGAATAAAGCCGGTTATGATTACGGGTGACCACGCTATGACGGCAGTGGCAATTGCGAAAGAACTTAATATATGCGACAACAACGGCAAAGCAATTCAGGGAATTGAAATTGACGCGATGAGTCAGGATAAACTTGAAGAAAAAGTTAAGAATTGCACCGTTTTTGCAAGAGTATCCCCTGAGCATAAAGTAAGGATTGTCAAGGCTTTTCAGGCAAACGGTGATGTTGTTGCAATGACGGGTGACGGAATAAACGATGCGCCCGCACTGAAAGCGGCAGACATTGGTTGCGCGATGGGTAAAGGTGGCACTCAGGTTGCTAAAAACGCAGCAGATATGGTGCTGACGGATGACAATTTTTCAACGATTGTACGTGCAGTTTCGGAAGGTCGGGGCATCTTTGACAACATAAAAAAAGCCGCTCATTTTCTCATTTCAAGCAACATTGGTGAGATTATTGTCATTTTCATTTCAATACTTCTCGGTCATCCTGCTCCCCTGCTGCCGATTCAACTTCTGTGGATTAACCTTATAACCGACTCTCTGCCCGCAATGGCACTTGGTGTTGAATCGCCCGAAAAGAACATTATGAATCGCAAGCCAAAGAATTCAAAGGACGGATTGTTTGATAAATCAACAATTGCAAACATAATTCTTGAGGGTTGCCTTATCGGCAGTTTATCGTTATTTGCATTCATTTCAGGACAGTATGCATTTGAAAATTCAAACCTTGATATTGCGCGCACAATGGCGTTTTCCGTCCTTGGCATTTCTCAACTTGTTCACGCGTTCAATATGAGAAGCGAGCAATCACTGTTCAGAATCGGATTTTTCAGCAACAAAAAGATGGTTCAGTCTTTTGTAATCTGCCTCATTCTGCAGATTTCCGTTGTTTCAATTCCGCTGTTGTCAGGAATTTTCAAGACCGCTCAATTAAATGCACAACAATGGCTTACAGTTGCCGGACTTTCAATTATTCCGCTGATTGTTGTAGAGTTTGAAAAAGCATTCACAAAGAGAAAATCAAAATAAAAAAAGCACCCGCACGGGTGCTTTTTTCTACATATTGATATTTTCGGACAAAGCAAACAAATCCTGCATAGAAAGTTCTTCCGCTCTTGCAGTTTCCTTGATACCACTTGCTTTGAGCGCATCTGTGACAACGGATTTGCTGACACCGAGAACTGAACTTACAGAGTTTGAAACCGTCTTTCTCCTCTGCTGGAATGCCGCTCTGACTATTCTGAAAAACTTGCGTTCATCGGTTACTTTGAACTGCTGATCATCTCTTATTTCAAGTTGAATAACGGAACTGTCAACATTTGGTGCAGGCATAAACGAGCCTCTTGAAACGTCAAAAAGTTTCTTTGCAACGGAATAATAATTGACGGCAACAGTAACTGCGCCCGACTTTCTTTCACCAACCTGCGCACAAAGTCTTTCTGCCGCCTCTTTCTGCACCATAACGGTGATTGTCTTTATCGGCAGACGGCTTTCAAGAAGACTCATTATAATCGGAGAAGTTATATAATACGGAAGGTTTGCGCAGACAACTACATTCATTCCTGCAAAATGCTCCGCGATAACTTGATGCAGGTCAATTTTAAGCACGTCAGAATTGATGACTGATACGTTGTCAAACTCACTCAACGTTTCGTCAAGCACAGGGATAAGACGCTTGTCAAGTTCTATGCAGACAACTTTCTTTGCACGTTTTGCAAGTTCACAGGTCAGAACACCGATGCCGGGGCCGATTTCAAGAACACCTGTATTATCATTGACAACACTGCTTTCAGCCATTCTCGGACAAACAGAGGGGTTGATAAGAAAATTCTGTCCCATTTCCTTTGAGAATGTGAAACCGTGCTTTGAAAGGATTGATTTGATTGTACCTATATCGGACAAAGCCATTGTATTGCCTCATTTCAAAACTATTTTCTGGAAGTATAACATATTTTTTCAGAAAATTCCACAAAATATTTTCACAAAGTTTTACTGTTATTTTTCCAAATGGATATGTAAATATATAACATATTATATATGGCTTAAAAAATTTGTATTTTTACATAAATTTACTATTGATTTATGTCGGGATTTATGTTTTAATAATATATACATTAATTTTGCATCAGGCACAATATAATGTGTTCGTTTTGAAAATATCACACAAGATATTTTCGCTTTGAAGCAACAATATATCGCATCAAAAATCATTTTTATATAAATCAAGGAGGTGCCGTTATGAGTTTTGTAAACGGTAATTGGAATGAAAAGGTAGATGTAAAGGACTTTATAGTTAAAAACTACACCCCTTATGATGGTGATGAAAGTTTTCTTGCCGCTCCGACAGAAAGGACAATCGCTCTTTGGGACAAGGTAAAAGAACTTATGGCAGAGGAACGTCGCAGAGGTGGCGTATATGATATTGACAACAAAACGGTTTCTATGGTTAACTCGCACGATGCAGGTTACATTGACAAGGAAAACGAAGTTATTGTCGGTTTTCAGACGGACGCTCCCCTCAAGCGTGCAATCTTCCCGTTTGGTGGTATGAGAACTGTTAAGCAGTCACTTGAAGCATATGACCAGCAGGTTGACCCCACCGTTGATGAAATCTTCAAATACAGAAAGACTCACAACGACGGCGTTTTTGACGCTTACACAGATGAAATCAAACTTGCAAGACACGTTGGTATCATCACCGGTCTTCCCGACGCTTACGGCAGAGGCAGAATCATTGGTGACTACAGACGAGTTGCACTTTACGGCGTTGATTTTCTCATTGAGCAGAAGGTAAACTCCTTCAAGAATATGAAGATTGACGTTATGGATGAGAACACAATCCGTCTCAGAGAAGAACTCTCTGACCAGATCCGTGCTCTCAAAGACCTTAAAGATATGGCAGCAAGATACGGTTTTGATATTTCAAAGCCTGCTCAGGATACAAAGGAAGCATTCCAGTGGCTCTACTTCGGTTACCTTGGCGCAATCAAGGACCAGAACGGTGCGGCAATGTCACTTGGCAGAGTTTCAACTTTCCTTGACATTTATGCAAACCGCGACCTTGAAAGCGGCAAATACACCGAGCAGGAAATTCAGGAAATCGTTGACCATTTTGTAATGAAACTGCGTATGGTAAGATTCCTTCGCACTCCTTCATATGACGCACTTTTCTCCGGCGACCCGACCTGGACAACAGAGGTTATTGCAGGTGTTGGCACTGACGGCAGACATATGGCAACAAAGATGTCATTCCGTTTCCTCCACACACTTACAAACCTTGGCCCTGCTCCCGAACCGAACCTCACAGTTCTCTGGAGCAAGGACCTTCCGCACAACTTCAAGAAGTACTGCGCCAAGATGTCAATCCAAACATCTTCAATCCAGTACGAGAACGATGACCTTATGCGTCCCAAATTCGGCGACGATTATGCAATTGCTTGCTGTGTATCCGCGATGCCCGTAGGTAAACAGATGCAGTTCTTCGGCGCAAGAGCAAACCTTGCAAAAGCATTGCTCTACGCTATCAACGGCGGCCGCGATGAGAAGTACAATCTCCAGGTTGCTCCTCCGTCCGCACCCACAACAGGCAACGATTACCTTGACTACGATGAAGTTATGTTCAAATTTGAGAGAATCTGCGAATGGCTCGCAAAACTCTACATTCACACATTGAACATCATCCACTATATGCACGACAAATACTGCTACGAAAGACTTGAAATGGCTCTCCACGATGACGAGGTTATCCGAACATGTGCTTGTGGTATTGCAGGTCTTTCCGTTGTTGCAGACAGCCTTTCCGCAATCAAGTACGCTAAGGTTAAGCCCATCAAGAATGAGGACGGCCTTGCAGTTGACTTTGAAATCGAGGGTGAATACCCCTGCTTCGGCAACAACGACGAGAGAGTTGACAGCATTGCAAAAGATATTGTTGAAATGTTCATGAGCAAACTCAAGCAGATCAAGACTTACCGCAACAGCATCCATACAATGTCAATCCTCACAATCACATCAAACGTTGTTTACGGCAAAAAGACCGGTTCAACTCCTGACGGCAGAAAAGCAGGTGAGCCTTTTGCTCCCGGTGCTAACCCGATGCACGGCAGAGATAAGACAGGCTGTATTGCGTCAATGATGTCCGTTGCAAAACTCCCCTACGATTGCAGCGAGGACGGAATTTCATACACATTCTCCATTGTTCCTCCCGCACTCGGCAAGAGCGATGACGAACGTTCAACAAACCTTGTTGGTCTCCTTGACGGCTACTTTGCTGAAAAAGGTCACCACATCAACGTAAACGTAATTGTACGTGAAGTTCTTGAGGACGCTATGCTCCATCCTGAACTTTACCCGCAGCTCACAATCCGCGTTTCCGGTTACGCTGTAAACTTTGTAAAACTTACAAGAGAGCAGCAGCTTGACGTTCTTAACAGAACTTTCCACACCCGTTTTTAATATCAGAAAGAGGGTATAATTGTGCCTGATGGCAGAATTCACTCAATTGAAACATTTGGCTCATTGGACGGCCCTGGAATCCGATACGTCGTATTCCTGCAAGGCTGTCCTTTGCGTTGCCTTTATTGCCACAACGTTGACACATGGGGCTATGATAACGGCACAGTCAAAAGTGCGGATGAACTTGTAAGCGATATTCTCCGTTACCGCAACTTCATTGCAACGGG
>JAZQTF010000117.1:0-3448 GCA_045630445.1 Acutalibacteraceae bacterium | reverse complement strand
GCATTGATTACGTTGAAAAAGCAAGATTCATCAATCAGCCCTGTGAAGTTGACAGCGTTGACCCCGGTATGCTCGTTGTTGTAAACGCCGCAAAGAAAAACGTTACTGCAAATGTAGTGCATAAGTATTATGTAAACGGTGTTGAACTTCGTGGCGATGCTCTTGCAAATATTGTCACAGGTACTGCAAGTCTCAATCTTGCTTACAATCAGTCTTACACAATTTCAAAGTCTTACGGTGTTGTTAAATACAATGATGAAAAGTATGACCTCAGTCTCTTTAAGGCAAGCATTGAGTGCGACCCAAGCGTTTTCAGCGTTGACGGAATGAATGTAACATTCAATGGTTACAACGTTGATGACCAGATTGTAACAGTACGTTATGATCTCACTTTAAGAACAATTACTGTAAACGAAGTGTTTGAGGATTCAACCAAAGTCCTTGGCACACAGTCAACTGTAATCTATGTTGTTGATGGCACCTCTTATTCATTCGTTTCAAAAATGGATGCTTATGACGGAATCAGCATTGACAAATTCAGCAAGACAATTTCTGATGGCTATACATTAGGCTCAGGAAAACTTGCAAACTTTGAATCAGTTGCTACTGATGATGCAACTGTTACAATCACTTACAAAATCGGCACAGATGCCAACGTAAAAGTAAACCATATCTTTATGATTAACGGTAACATTGTAAGTGCAAACGTAACAAATGACCCCACACTTAATCTCAATCTTATCAAAGGCACTTCACAGCCCATTACAATTGCACAAGGCTCAGCAGAATTTAACGGATTGAATTTTGACCTTGGTCAGTTCAAAGTTTCCGCTGAAAGCACTGACGGACTTGTGGTTAATACTGATGATATGACAGTAATGCTTGACGCATTCAACGTCGCTTCAGGTACAGTAACGATTTACTATAACCTTACTGTCAGAACAATCACCGTAAATGAAGTGTTCAAAGATTCAGGCAAAACTATCGGCACAAAGACTTCTGTTCTTTATGTTGCTGATGGCGATGATTATTTCTTTGAGTCCGACTTTGAGTATTACAACAATATTGCTATTGACGATTACGTCAAGTCAATTTCAGACGGCTATACTCTTGGCTTGGGCGCAGTTGCAACTTTCGTGTCAACTGCTACCGATGATGCAACAGTTACAATTACTTATGAAATTGACACAGTAACAAATGTTTCTGTAATTCACAAGTATTTTGTCAATAATGACACTGAAGCAAGATACACAAGTGATGCAACAGTTGTTGAACTCATTAAGGGAGAAAGCGTAAAAATCATTCTTCCTGACGGAACTCTTACATTTGGCAAAACTTCTTTCAATATTGCTGACTTCATCTATACAAGCACTGCAACTTATGACGGAGTTACAGTTGAAAAGGATGCAAACGGCGATTTGTACATTACTGTAACGGATTATAACGTTGTGGATGGTATCGTTGTTATCAATCACCATCTCACAGTTTACACTGTAACAGTAACTGAAACATTCACAATTGACGGTGAGATTGCTCATTCTTACACAACGGTAACAACTCTTTATTTCAAGCAGGGTGATACCGGTGCTTTTACCTCAACTTATAACAGCGGTAGTGTAATTGATGGCATTTCATTTGCTGAATACAATATGTTTGCACCCGGTTATGTTGTTAAAAATGCTGACGGTGCTGCATCATTTACTGTTGAAAACATTTCTGCAAACCAGAATGTTGAAATCAGTTATGTTGTAGGCGCAGCCGCTGATGTAACTATTGAGCATGAATATTACATCAATGGTGAAAAATTAACTGCTTATGGTGAAACATCTTATAAGGTTATTCTTAAGAAGGATAAACCTTATGCAGTTACATTCCCTGAGGGTAACGTAATATTCAACAATACAATGTTTGACTTGAGTGACTTTACAAGTTATGAAGTTTCAGCAACAAACGGAATCAATGTTGATGGTCTTAACGTTACACTCACAGTCAGCGATATCAGTGAGGGTACAGTAACAGTTAAACATTACCTCACAGTTTATACTGTAACTGTAACTGAAACATTCGTAAAAGACGGTGTAATTCTCAATGATTTTACAACTGTAACAACAAAATATATCAAAGCAAATGGCGGATGTGAATTCGTTTCTGCTTATGATGATAGCAGTTTTATCAGTTCAGTTTCTTTGAGTGATTATCAGTTGAATGCTCCTGCATATGTAACAACTGACCTTAACGGTGCGGCAACATTTGCTATTGACGAAGTTACTGATAATGTTGATATTCAGATTCAGTATAATGTTGTTACAAAAATCAATCTAAACGTAAATCACGAATACTACATTAACGGCCAGTTAATGAGTGCCGTTGTTACAAACGCACCCACAACTTCCCTCACACTTGAAAACGGTGTTGTACAGTCAATTGTTACCGCACAGGGTACAGTTGATTATAAGGGTACAGAGTTTGCAATCAGTGATTTCAAACCTATCGCAAGCACTTATTCTGACGGTGTTTCTGTAAACGGCCTTGATGTTATGCTTACCAAATTCAATGTTGAAGACGGTGAAGTGACAGTTCGTTACAACCTTATTGTATATACTCTCAACGTAACTGAGATTTTTGTTAAGGATAAACTTCAGATTGAATCCGCAACAAAAACGATTTTTATCAAAGCAGGGGACGCATACAACTTTGAATCCGCTTATAATGCTGCAAGCATTGTTGGTGATGTTGCTCTCAGAGATTACATTATTACTTCTCAGGGTGCATCAGTATCGATCAATAACAGCGGAGCGGCAACATTCAGTATTGATTCTGTTACATCGGATGTTGATGTTGTAATCAATTACGAAGTTTCAACAAAAGTTGTTGCAACCGTTGAGTATGTTTATATCGTAAACGGCACAGCAGTTCCGTCAACTGCGTTCAAGAACTTTACGCAGGGCGCTGCTGAAATTGAACTTGTTTACGGTCAGGCAGTTTCCGCACCGTCATCAGTTGGTAATTATGCTTTGAGTAAAAATCCGTATTCTCTTGAAACTGATTTTACAAAAACAGTTACAACTGAAGATGCTGGTATATCAATCAGCGGCAACAACATAATGCTTAATGTGTATAACGCAGTTGATAAGAAGATAACTGTAACTTACACAATTGAGATTCCTGTTGATGTCGGTGTAAATGTTGCTCATAAGTGTTATATCAACGGTAATGAACTTACCGGTTCTGCTATTGAAAATGTAACACTTGGCACAACAATTCTTTATCTTGAATACGGTGTATCACAGTCAATCACACAGTCAGACGGAAAGATTGTTTATGGTGGAACAGAGTTTGACCTTAACGATTTTGATGTTACAGTAGTGTATGATTCTGACGTGTTGTCCGTTGATGGACTGGATGTAACTCTTATCAAAAACAATGCTCCTTACCAGAATGTTGAAGT
>JAZQTF010000116.1:0-11973 GCA_045630445.1 Acutalibacteraceae bacterium | reverse complement strand
AACTGGTGGTTTGCACTGCCCCTATAAGGGGATATTACCGGCTTAACCCCTGTAAGGGATACCGAAACATTATTATCGCATCACACGCACTGCAACCCGTAAACGGGTAGAAGTTCGGTTCTATCGGGTCCCTCTGACGAGGGAGCTGGATTTTTGCGTTGCAAAAAGACTGAGGGAGAGAAATCATTGACTACCCCTCCGTCTGCGACGTTGCCGCAGCCACCTCCCCTGACAAGGGTAGGCGGTTATTTTGCTCAGCTTTTTTGTCTTCCCCCAGTAGAAATGGGGGTTTTTTTCCACGTCTAAAGACGCCAATTCAAAATCCCCGCTGACCGAGTGGTCAACGGGGATTTAATTTTTAATTATTCAGCATCAGCGCCTGAAGCCTTGTAAGCCTCAATAACTTTCTGCGCAACGTTTGCGGGAGCCTCTCTGTAACAAGAGAATTCGGAAATGAAGTAACCTCTGCCCTGAGTGATGGAGCGGATTGCAGTTGCAAAGTTGCCCATCTCGGAAGCGGGTACGTCAACGATAATCTCCTTGAGTTTGTCCTCAGTTGCGTTTGTACCAAGGACGCTACCTCTACGTTTTGTGATGTCACTGATGATGTCACCCATATTGTCATCGGGCACATAAATCTTTACTTCATTGATAGGTTCAAGCAGGACGGGGTTTGCCTGCGGGATACCAGTCTTGTAAGCGATTGAAGCAGCCATCTTGAAGGACATTTCGGATGAGTCAACGGGATGGTAAGAACCGTCAACGAGAGTTGCTTTAAGGCCAACTACGGGATAGCCTGCAAGGACACCCTTGACCACACAATCACGCAAGCCTTTTTCAACTGCGGGGAAGAAGTTCTTCGGTACTGCACCACCGAATACTTTCTCCTCAAATACGAGATCGTCGCTTTCACACGGCTCAAACTCAATCCATACGTCACCGAACTGACCGTGACCGCCGGACTGTTTCTTATGTCTGCCCTGAACTTTAACCTTTTTACGAATTGTTTCTCTGTAAGCAACTTTCGGTACTTCAAGTTCAACCTCAACACCGAATTTGCCCTTGAGTTTTGAAATAACAACGTCAAGATGCTGCTCACCAAGACCTGAAAGAATCTGCTGATGAGTTTCTGTATTTGTGTAGAAACTGATTGTCGGGTCTTCTTCTGCAAGTCTGTGGAGACCCTGAGCAACCTTATCCTCTTCACCCTTTTTCTTAACCTTTACTGCCATTGACAAGCAAGGTACGGGGAAGTCGATGCCCTCAATTACAACTTTCTTTGCGGGGTCACAGAGTGTGTCACCTGTGTTTACGTTGCCAAGTTTTGCAACGGCACAGATATCACCTGCAACAACTGCTCCTGCGTCCTCCTGCTTACCGCCCTTGAGGAAGAGAACTTTACCGATTTTTTCGGTCTGTCCTGTCCTCGGGTTGTATGCAGTTGCGTCCTGCTTAAGAGTACCTGTAATAACCTTTATGTAAGAGAGTTTGCCAACAAACGGGTCAGCAACAGTCTTGAACACGATTGATGAAAGAGGTGCGGACGGGTCAACGGCAATTTCGATATCCTCGCCATCCTCTGTCTTTGCCTTCTGCTTGAAAGACTCAGCATCGGGAGCAACTTCCTTAACGAAGTCAAGGAGCATATCAACAGCCTCATTCATATAACCTGAACAAGCAACAATCGGAACAATGTCACCTGAAGAAAGACCGATTCTCAAGCCGCTGAGGATTTCTTCTTTTGTGAATTCCTCACCGCCGAAGAATTTTTCCATCAATGCTTCATCAACACTTGCAACGCTCTCTTTGAGATGTTCAAGCATATCTGTAACATGGTGATCATCAGTGGGCACGGGAACTTCCTTTGCAACACCGCCATCAAATTCATAAGCCTTGTTTTCAATGAGATTTACGTAACCGTGAACCTGATTGTCAGCAACAAGCGGAATGATTACAGGACAAGCAGCAGTGCCGATTCTCTCCTTGATGCTCTGATGTGTTCTATAAAAATTAGCGTTTTCAGTATCAGTTTTTGAGATAACAAGAATTTTTGAAATTCCTCTCTTTGCAGCGGCTTTCATCGCCTTTTCTGCACCGACACCGAAACCTGTCTTTGCAGACAATACGATGAGTGCACAGTCAGCAGCACGCATACCTTCGCTTGCGCCTCCTGCAAAGTCAAACATACCGGGCACGTCAATGATGTTAATCTTTACGCCCTTCCATTCAATGGGAGCCATTGATGTTGAAACGGAAACTTTT
This sequence comes from Acutalibacteraceae bacterium, assembly GCA_045630445.1. Lineage (GTDB taxonomy): Bacteria > Bacillota > Clostridia > Oscillospirales > Acutalibacteraceae > RGIG7273. The sequence continues at coordinate 9,711 of JAZQTF010000116.1, read as the reverse complement.
CTCTTTCTTTCTTCTGCATCAAAGTCAAGAACTGTGTTTCCATCCTGTACGCGACCAAGTCTATCGGTTACACCTGCGTTGAAAAGCATTGCTTCCGCAAGTGTTGTCTTTCCCTTTCCGCCATGACCAACCAAAGCAATATTTCTGATATCTTTCGCACTGTAAGATTTCACGCGAATTCCTCCTTTTAACAGCGAACTGTTAAGATGTTAAAGCGGTAAAGCCTTAAAGCACCGCTTTTGAAAATTATAGCATATATGAACAAATTATTTCAATGCACTATTTTTACAACAATTTGCGTATTTTTTCGTCATTATGCACAAATTGTAATTTTATGTTTCTTAAAGTTATGAGCAATTAGCCGAATTTTGTCAAGGGTTTGTATATAATTTTGTAACAATTCTGTAGTTAAAATAACACCAAAAAAAATAAAAGGACGCTCATTTCCGAACGTCCTTTTTAATCTTTTTATTTGTTTTTATTTATTGCGTACTGCTCACCGTAGCCGTAATTTTCAATTACATAATCAATGTCCTTATCACCACGACCTGACAGACAAGTAAGGATTGAATCGTGCTGACCCTCTCTTGCAAGGCGGATTGCACCCGCAAGTGCATGTGCACTTTCAATTGCGGGAATGATGCCCTCATATCTGCACAAAAGGAAGAACGCTTCCATTGCTTCGTCATCAGTTGCGGTTATGTAATTAACTCTGCCGCACTCATGGAGATAAGCATGCTCAGGACCTACGCCGGGATAGTCAAGACCACTTGCAACGGAGTAAACGGGGTCAGGCTCACCCTCCTTGAGATTCTGAAGGAAGAGTGTTTCAAAGCCGTGGAGCACGCCTCTTGAGCCGTGCTTAACGGATGCAGCGTGGTCACCGATTGCGTCACCCTTACCGAGCGGCTCAACGCCATAAATCTCAACGGGGTCAGCAATAAAGGGAAGGAACATACCGATTGAGTTTGAACCACCACCAACGCAGGCACAAACTGCATCAGGCATAATACCGGTCATATCAAGGAACTGCGAACGAGCTTCCTCACCGATTACGAGCTGGAAGTCACGCACCATCATCGGAAACGGATGCGGGCCGAGTGCAGAGCCGATGCAATAGATTGAATCCTTATACTCTTTGAGATAGCCTTCAAAAGCAGCGTCAACCGCTTCTTTCAAGGTTTTGAGTCCGTGTGTTACGGGGATTACGTTTGCACCGAGAAGTTTCATTCTTGTAACGTTGGGCGCTTGTTTCTTAATATCAACCTCACCCATATAGATGTCACATTCAAGGCCGAAGAATGCGGCAGCGGTTGCTATTGCAACGCCGTGCTGACCTGCACCTGTTTCAGCAATAATCTTCTTTTTACCCATAAACTTTGCAAGCAAACCTTCACCCATACAGTGATTGAGTTTGTGCGCGCCTGTGTGGTTGAGGTCTTCTCTCTTAAGGTAAATCTGCGCACCGCCGATGTACTTTGAAAGTCTTTCACAATGATATACGGGAGTGGGTCTGCCCTGGAATTCACGGCGGATTCTTCTGAGTTCATTGATAAACTGCGCACTGTGACAAATTGTTCTGTACGCTTCGTTTACTTCCTTGAAAGCGGCTACAAGTTCATCGGGCATATAGATGCCGCCGAACGGGCCAAATCTGCCGTCCTTTGTGGGAAACTCTTTAAGATAATTCTGATACTGTATATACTTATTCATAATATTTATAACTCCTTTACATTTTTAACATCAGATAAAATCGCAACGTTAAAAACGCCATCGTTTATAAACATTTTTTCCTGATAATGTCTGCTGCATATAAATACCCCTAAAGTTAATTATAGACTGTGACGTTTCTTATTTCACAGTCCGGCAACGCAAGAACGAGCGCATCATACTGTGACTGCGTAATGGCAGTTGACGTCAGGTCAAGACTTTTCAACCCCATCAGAGAATACAGCGGAGAAAAATCCTCAACGCTGATGTTGTTAATCCACAGCGATTCAAGACCGACAAGGTCGGAAAGAACGCTGATTGAAGTCAGTTCATCGGACAAATCATAGATCATAAGACTTCTCAGTTGCGTGTGCGACGACAGAAAACTCAGATCTTCAAGATTTTCCATTGAGAGAAGTTTAAGCGTTTCAAGCCCTTTTATCTGCGACAGAATTGAAAGATCTGTGCCGACGTAATTGGCTAAAACCAAATTGTGAATCTCATCATAAGTGAGAAGTTCTTTGAGGTCATAATCCGTGATTTTCTTCGGATCACCATCTTTATAATAACCGAGTGTGAGTGATTTTGCAACAAGCAATTGCTTTGTTGTAGCCGTAATATCGGTATTATTTTCAGTACAACCGCACATTGTGACAATTATAATTACCGTCAGGAAAAATAACGATAATCTTTTCAAAACCACTCCCCCATTCAAACGAAACTACGCGATGATACCCTTGTTTACAATATCATATATACGCACAGTTCCCTCCAATATACCGTCATCTGTTACAACGGGAAGAGCCGTAATCTGTTTGTTTGCATTTTTGATAACCATAAACGCATCAACAGCAAGTCGGTCACCACCAATTGTGATGGGTGTGCGGGTCATTACATCATCAACCTTGCACTCATAGATGTTGACGCCCTTGTCAAGCAATCTTCTCAGATCACCGTCAGTGATGATGCCACAGAGTTTACCGTCAGCATCAATAACGTTGACCATACCGAGAGTTTTCTTGCCCATTTCAACAATTGCATCTTTAAGCCATGAGCCAACGGGAATTGTTGAATTGTTTTCACCCGTCATCATAACGTTTGCAACACTGACAAGAAGTCTTTTTCCAAGTGAGCCTGCGGGATGAATCAACGCATAATTATCCTTGCTGAAGCCTGAAATGCCTGAAAGTACAACTGCAAGAGCATCACCGAAAACCAAGGTTGCGGTTGTGCTTGAAGTTGGCGCAAGGGAAAGATTGCACGCCTCTTTCATCTTCGGGAATACAAACGGAAGGTCACAACTGCGGATAAGAGTTGAGTTAGGGTTGCTTGAAATGCCGACAATCTTTGCACCGATGAGTTTGATGTTGGGAAGAATGTTTACAATCTCATCACTCTCACCGCTGTTGCTGATTGCGATTACAATATCCTTTTTTGACACCATTCCCAAGTCACCGTGGAGTGCCTCTGCAGGATGGAGAAAGAAGGATGATGTGCCAAGGCTTGCCATTGTTGCCGCAATTTTTGAAGCAATATGGCCTGACTTGCCCATACCTGTGATTATAACTTTGCCCTCACAACCGGTGATTGCATTTACTATCTTTTCAAAACTTTCGTCAAGACAGTCCCTTACCTGTGTAAGCGCTTCAATCTCAACGTCAAAAACTCTTTTTCCCGCTTCAATAACAGAATTACTCATTCTCATTTACCGCCTTATAAACTTTAATCAGTTTCTCAAGAAGTCCTTTCATATCGTCAAGGACAACCATATTGGGTCCGTCCGACCATGCACAGTCGGGATTGGGATGAGTTTCCATAAACAAGCCGTCAACGCCAACCGCAACGGCAGCCTTTGCAAGATACTCAACGTATTCACGGTTTCCGCCCGTTGAAGTGCCGTTTCCACCCGGCTTCTGCACGGAATGGGTTGCATCAAAGATTACGGGATAGCCGAGTTTCTTCATTTCAACAAGACCTGTCATATCAACAACAAGGTTGTTGTAGCCAAAGCAAGTGCCTCTTTCGCAAAGCATAATGTCATCATTGCCGCTGTCACTTACTTTCTGGGCGCAGTTTTTCATATCCCACGCTGCGAGGAACTGTGCTTTTTTGATATTTACTTTCTTGCCTGTTTTTGCAGCGGCAACAAGCAAGTCGGTCTGTCTGCAAAGGAATGCGGGAATCTGAATGATATCAACAACTTCTGCAGCCTTTTCTGCCTGCCACGGCTCATGAATATCAGTTGCAACGGGCAGACCAAGTTCATCCTTTACTCTTTTGAGAATTCTCAGACCTTCTTCAATTCCGGGACCTCTCTTGCCGGTGATTGAAGTTCTGTTTGCCTTGTCAAAAGACGCTTTGAAAGTGTAAGGAATTCCAAGTTCATCAGTAATTGCCTTCATACGCTTTGCGATGTCCATTATCATTTCTTCAGACTCGATAACGCAAGGCCCTGCAATCAAACTAAACATAATATCCACCTGAGAGAAAGCTCTCTCCCTTTCTTTTAATTTTCGCTCTGCAAATACTCAGCAACCTTGAGAATATCCTTGGGAGTATCCACGGAAAGAGTTTTACAATGAGCATTGATATAATAAATATCCTTACGGTTTTCAATGAATCTGAAAGAGTCGTTCTCCTCGATCTTCTCAATCGGGCCACGCTCTGTGTTGTGGTAATATTCAAGCGCTTTCTTTGTGAATGCGCCAACACCTACAAACTTGTGATAAGTGTAGTTCATTGCTCCCTTCGGGAACGGAATGGGACTTCTTGAAATAAAGAGGCAGATGCCGTCTTTATTAGTAACAATCTTAAGGTTTGAGGAGTCAACAACCTCAACGGGATCAGAAAAATCAGTCATAAGATTTGAAACATAGAAACTGTCGGGTTCAAGGTTGTCGGGAATACATTTTACGATATCATCAGCCTTGATTACAGGCTCGTCACCGTTAACCATAACGTAAAGGTCTGCATCAACTTTCTGTGAAACCTCATAAAGACGCTCTGTTGCAGTGTCGTGATCGGAAGAAGTCATAATAACTTTTGCACCGAAGCCCTCACATACTGCCTTGATTTCCTCGCTGTCAGTTGCAACGTAAACCTCATCAAAACGTTCAACCTCTTTACAATGCTTATGTACCCACCAGATCATAGGATGGCCGCAGATGTCAGCCAAAGGCTTGTTATTGAAACGTGTTGAACCTCCGCGTGCAGGAATCATACCGATAATTTTCATTTTATTTTGTCCCCTTTCTGAACTTTATTCCAATCTTTTTGAACAATCCGCCAAAAAGATCTTTTTCATATTCGTTAAGCGAAGCGACCCAGAGTAACGGCACATAGATAGCGGTGAATACAACCGCGCCTATAATGAATCTGACCACTCCGTTTACGTCAATAAAATAGGTTGCGCCTAAACCGAAAAGCAACATTCCGATTGGCACGGGAAGAAGTTTTGCAATCTCCTTCCAGAAACGAGGGATGTTGATATCCATCTTTTTATAATAGTACCAGTTCATACAGAAGGTTGTACCGAAAATGTAAGCAATTGCGGAAGCAATAGCCGCTCCGATGCCTTCCATCTTGAATATATTGATTGCGATTATTGTGAGAATAACGTTAGCCACCGCAACACACGCAAACATAATCGAGCGGAAACGGTGTTTGTTACGCGCGGTGATGATGTTTACGGCAACGCTCTGGATAAGCGGCACTGCAAGCGGCACCATCAGAATGAGCGCGATGGTGTAAGAATCGCCGTATCCATCACCCGCAAAGAGTGGCATAAACTGCCTGCCGAATACGGCAAAAGCGGTGATGATGAATGAAACGATTAAAAACTGCAAACGTCCGACACGAATGAATATGTCATCAATATCCTGCTTGCTTGCGCCCTGAAAAACCATTTTGGTAACCTTGGGCATAAGTACATCACTCAGTGCAACGGTGAGAGAATTCATAATAGTGCTGAATGTTGTACCAATTGAGTAGATTGATACTGACGCCAGCGTAGCAAACTTTCCAAGCAGAAATCTGTCAGTTGCCGAATAAAGCATATTTGATATTTCTGCAAGAAAAACGAAAGCAGAAAAACCCATAATATCTTTCAAGACTTTGAAATCAAGATTTTTGAATCTTGGTCTGACTTTCAGTTTCTGTGTGCAGTAAATAATGTGAGCAATAAGCAATACAAAATTGACACAGGTTGTTGCCAAGGTAATACCGATTGATGCAAAGCCGCAATAAAGAAGCACTATTGAAGCACACGGCACAGCAACGGCACTGAAAAAAGCCAGCAACTTGGAAAAGATAAACTGCTCATGGGCGATTATTACTGACGAAAAAACTGTGGACATAAACGAAAGCATAATGTTTACGCTCATTATCAAAAGCAAAATTTTCATTTTGTCAACGAAAACATCACTTACATTGTCCGCCAGTAATGCGCCCGAATTCATTGAAAGAATTACGCCACCGGCAAGCGCCAGAATGGAGAATACGCTGTAAATGATTGTAACCAGACCAAGCGTTTTTTCCTCATTCTCCTTGTCATCAAGCGCTCTGTACTTTGTCATATATCGCACGATTGAACTGCCGAATCCGAAACTGAGCAAGGTAAGATACGACACAAGTGAATGAGCAACTGTATAAAGGCCATGCTCATCCTCGCCCAGAATTTCCAACATAATGGGAGTGTATATTATCGGCATTATGGTGTTGATTATCAAAGTAACATAAGATATCAAAGCACCCGCTTTAAGCTGGCTTACTTTACCCATACAGCAACTATCCCGTCCTTTCCTCTTTCCTGCTGAAAAGCAGGTTTCTCTGTTTTGTTAAAATTCAATAGTGTCAAAATCAACTCTTGGGAAAACTTCAAGTTTACCGCCACGGGTTGCGTTGTAAATTTTCACATCACTGTGCTCTGCGTAAGCCTGAGCCGCCATATAAGCAAACTCTGAGCGCTCGGGAGTTGGCACAAACAACTTGTCCTTATCCTTATTATAATCATCACAAAAATAATCTTTTGCGTTTTCATCGCGGATAACTTCGCCTTTCATATTCTGATAGACGGAGAATGAATGGTCAACACCGAGAAGATAAATCTCCTTGAAGCCCATATGCACTGCAAGCTGGATTGAAGTGTAGGTAATTGTGTTGCCCCATGAAATGAATTTGTCAACCTCACGGCTGAATGACGGCGGAATATTTTCTATCTCATCGTATCTGAGAAGAAAATACTTTGCGCCCTTGATGTTGATGCCCATATCCCAGTGGCATGCGGCGGAAATGAATTTATGCTTGCACGGGAGCGCATTTATCTCATCAACGCACGCTTCAAGAGTTTTGTAATCCTCTGAGCAGAAGAAAGTCGGACGCCAGTCGGTTTTATCAAAAATTTTGTAAACACGGTTTGCCGCAAAGCAATACTCCCCCTTGAGTTTGTCAAGGTCTTCGGGACGCAGACTGGGGCCGTTGCCGATTATAAAGCAACGTTTGCCAAGATATTTATCCTTGAATTTTCTTATCTGTCGGCTGCTGCGGGAAATGGGATAGGTTGCAACCTTTATTTTTCTCATCATTCCTGACGCACGGGCAGAAACCGAATTCTTTACTTTTACAAAAAATCCCATTTTACGCACTCCTTTTTAAGAAAAGATTTCTCTGAATTTATCAATTGCCTTTGTGTAATCATAATCATCTCTACGTACAGCAGAGAGAGCGGAATATTTTTTGAGCAACTCGGGATTGTCAACAAATGATTTTATACCATTATATATACCATCAGTTGAGTTTTCTACGATTACTCCGTATCTGCCACCGTCAAGAATCTCATTCGGGCCGGCACAGGAAGTGCTGACAACGGGCAGGTCAAGCAGCATCGCCTCAACAAGCACAAGACCAAAACCCTCCGCACGCGACGGACAGACAAACAAATCGGCATCTTTCATATAAATATAGGGATTGTCAAGAAATCCGAAAAGGCGGACACTGTCAGAGAGATTGTTTTCTTCAATATAGGTGCGGATTTTTGCCATATCGCAACCGTCACCAATCACAAACAATTCAGTTTTTCTGCCCTCTCTGACAAGTCTGTTATGGGCTTCAAGAAGTCTGTCAGCACCTTTTTCCTCCTGCAATCTGCCAAGGAATACAACGCGCAGAGTGTCAGCAGATTTCGGAAATTCACACTCACCCTGACGGGAGAGAGCAAGAATATTGTCCTTTTTAATCGGGTTTGAAACAACTACTGTATTGATTTCATTACCGAATTTTTCAAGCAAAATTCTCTGCACATTATCAGTAACACAGATTACTTTGTCAAAACTGCGGTAAGCGGCCGCTTCCTCAGCATCACTTCTGAAAGCAATCTTTGACCAGTGGTTTGTGTTAAGGTCGGTGTGCAGCCACGCAATTTTCTTTGAATCGGGATTATTGCTGCCCGAAACAATACGCGTTGTGTAGCCTTCAATTGCGGCAATTTCAACATCGTATCTGCCTTTGATGGCGCGTTTATAAAAAGCCTTTGCTGAAAATCTTTTGTAAATCTCATTGAGAATTTTGTTGCGGATTTTTACTGCGATGCGTTTAACACCGCTGCAATCAGAGGCATCGGCATAAATCACACGATAGTCAACCTTTCGTGATATGCCTGATTTTTCAAAATTATCCTTTGAAACGGTGTAAAGTGTTATGTCATACTCTGACTCATCAAGTCCGTTGATAAGGTCAACGAGCACCCGCTCTGCACCGCCGCCGTAAATCTTACCGGCAACAATAAGCATTTTTTTCATAACACACCTCCGCAGCTTCAAAGTTTATTTTTTCAGAAGCAAAGCGTAAAGAAACGCTCTGTTTTTGTGGGCAAGCTTCAAAATCATCGTCTGCTTTCCGGGAAGGACGGGATATTTAAAATTCTTGAAAGCATCCCTCACATAATGATGAGAGAAAATCTTTCTGATTTTAGATGCCATTCTGAAAACGCCCATCTTTGCGGCTTTATAGTTTGTTGCCGCATTCAATGCAAGATAAATAATCAACATATCAAGCTGACGCGTAAAATCGTAATCCTTATTATCGGAGTAACGGTCACGCATCTTTTCATACAAATCAATATATACGCCCCATTTTTTTGCATTAAATGAGGTTACACTTGAATTGGGATTGTAATAATAAATATAAAGATTTTCTTCTTTAAGATAATAAAAGCTCTGCATCTTCTCTGACACGATTGCAGAGAAAAGCTCATCCTCACAAAAGCGTAAGGTTTCATCAAAAGTGATGTTGTTATCAACAAGCAAGGACCTTTTGTAAAGCTTGCCCCACGGTGCGATAAGGGGGTTGAAATCCATATGTTCCTGCATAATAAGGCAGGGATAAACATATTCCAGAATACGAGCCCTGTCATAATAGCCTGACGGCAGGTCATAACAGAAATTGATAAAATTGCCTTTATCGTCACACGGACGCTTGCAATTGCACATCACAAGGTCAGTGCCATCGCCTGCGACAGACACAAGTTTTTCATACATATCAAGTTCCATCCAGTCATCAGCGTCAACGAAGTTGATATACTCACCCTGTGCAAACTGCATACCATAATTTCTTGCAGATGATGCGCCGCCGTTTTCCTTATGAAACGCTCTGATGAAGCTGTACTTTTCTGCGTATTCATCACAGATTGCGCCCGAATTATCCTTTGACCCATCATTGACAAGGATAATCTCATAATCCTTAAACGTCTGATTCAAAACCGAGGAAAGACATTTATGCAAGAATTTTTCTGCATTATATACGGGAATGATAACGCTTATCTTCACAGCGATTCTCCTTACTCTTCAATCAAGTTATAAAGTTTGTTTATCTCATCAAGATTTCCGTAATCCCTGCTACGTGTTGTGGTTTCAATACGATTACGCAGCTGTGCATCATCAATAAGATTTTCAATTGCTTTTGCGATATCCTCAATTTCCATACCGCAGATTATAGCATCCACGCCAT
>JAZQTF010000115.1:0-3484 GCA_045630445.1 Acutalibacteraceae bacterium | reverse complement strand
ATCAACTTTTTTCGGGCAGGGGACGCAGTAGCCGCAACCTGTGCATTTGACCTTCATCTTTGAATTGATTGATTTAAGCACATCCTGAAGCATTGCTTCGTCCTTTTCCGTCATTTCTCCCACTTCAACCGTTGACGCGGTGTTGATGTTGTCAAGCACCATTTCTTCGGAATTCATACCCGATAATACAACAGTGATTTCAGGCTGATTCCAGAGCCAGCGGAATGCCCATTGAGCGGGTGTCCTTTTTGTTTCATAATTATTGAAAATCTTTTTTGCTTCGTCAGGGAGATGGCTTACAAGTTTACCGCCGCGCAAAGGCTCCATAATCATAACTGCAAGACCCTTGCTGTGCGCGTAATGCAATCCTCGTCTGCCTGCCTGGGAATGCTCATCCATATAGTTGTACTGAATCATACAGAAATCCCAGTCGTATGCGTCAACCAACTGGCAGAACATATCCGTGTTTCCGTGGTATGAAAAGCCGACCTGACGGATTGCACCGCTTGCTTTCTTTTCTTCAATCCATTCAATGATGCCAAGCCCCTTGAGTCTTTCCCACGTGTCAACGTCTGTGAGCATATGCATAAAGTAGTAGTCAACGTGGTCGGTGCGGAGTCTTTTAAGTTCTTCCGCAAACATCTTTTCAAGTGTATCTCTGCTTTTAATGAGATAATGGGGGAGTTTTGTTGCTATGTAAACCTGGTCACGTATTCCGTTCTTTTCAAGAATTTCGCCAAGCGCCGCTTCGCTTCCGGGGTATATGTAAGCGGTATCATAGTAATTGACACCGTTGTTGAAAGCGGTCATAATTTCCTTTTCTGTTTTTTTAAGGTCAACCATACCAACCTTTCTTGAAAAGCGCATACAACCGTAACCAAGAATGGACAGTTTATTTCCGTATTTATCCTGACGATAATTCATACTGTTTCCTCCAAAGAAAAAGTTAATTGAATTATAACACAAATGATTTTCTGACGCAACATTTGAAATCTGTTTGCAAATGTCGATTAAATATGTTATATTAAAAACGATATGAAATTAAAGGAGAATGATTATGTCAACAACATCTGTTAATATAAAAAAGAAACTTTCCGTCAAAGCACAGATTTTAGCAACTGTTGCGGCGGTTGTTGCCGCAGTTGCGTTGCCGCAGATTCTTCACGTTATGGGTGCAGTTTCAGGTCATGGCACCGCACTGGGTGAAACATTTCTTCCGATGCATCTGCCGGTGATTCTTGTCGGATTGCTTGCGGGTCATTACGCAGGTTTTGCTACGGGTTTGCTTGCACCGATTATAAGTTTTGCGCTTACAGGTATGCCAAAACCGGCAATGTTACCGTTTATGGTGATTGAACTTTGCGTTTACGGTTTGTGTGCGGGACTTTTACGTAATGCAAAAATGCCTGTATTTTTCAAAGTAGTAATTGCACAGGTTGTGGGCAGGGCAGTGCGCGCGGCTGCAATCCTTGTCGCAACTTACACTTTTTCAAATACTGCTGTGCCCGTATCTGTCATCTGGAGCAGCATCGTTGCCGGTATGTTTGGCATCGTAATTCAGTGGGCGCTTATTCCGCTTGCAGTTTATCGTGTGGAGAATATGAGCGGCAATGAGAAGTAATACTGTCAGAGCGTCAGAAATGCTCAGAAACGGCAATTTTACCTGCGTTGTAACAAATGGCGAAATCTTTCATACAAGCACCGAAAGAGGTGTAAAACCGCTTTTATCGTGGCTTGACGACAAGGTGGATGTGAAAGGCTTCTGCGCCGCTGACAAAGTAGTCGGTAAGGCGGCCGCATTTCTTTACGTACTTCTTGGCGTGGCAGAGGTTTATGCCGATGTTATCAGCAAAGCGTCAGTTGAAGTGTTTGAAAAATATGGTGTGGACTATCATTATGAAACCCTGGTTGATGCAATCAGAAATCGCACAAATACAGGTTGTTGTCCGATGGAGCAGGCGACAAAGAATGTGAATTCTCCAAACGATGCATACAATGTAATAAAAGAAACTTTGAAAAAATTATCATCAGTATAAAAAGAAAAACCGCACTCCGTATTTCAGGAGAGCGGTTTTGTTTTTTAATAATTTTCTTTGTGGATTTCAAAGTAACTTTGCGGATGGTTGCAGACGGGGCATATTTCAGGCGCTTTCATTCCCACAACAATATGGCCGCAGACGCGGCATTCCCATATCTGCACGTCGCATTTTTCAAACACCTGATTTGTCTCAACGTTTTTGAGCAACTTTCTGTATCTTTCTTCGTGAGTTTTCTCAATTGCTGCAACGGCTCTGAATTTCTTTGCAAGGTCGTGGAATCCTTCTTCGTCAGCCTCTCTTGCCATTCTGTCATACATTTCGGTCCATTCCATATTTTCGCCCTCTGCCGCACCGAGCAGGTTGCTTTCAGTTGTGCCGATTTCTCCCAATGCACGCAACCAGATTTTGGCGTGTGCTCTTTCGTTTTCCGCCGTTTTAATAAACAGTGATGCAATCTGCTCAAACCCCTGCGACTTTGCAACCGTTGCAAAATAGGTGTAACGTGCGGCTGCTTTTGATTCTCCCGCAAACGCTTCCCACAGATTCTTTTCCGTCTTTGTCCCCGAGTACTGATTTTTGTTATTGTTCTTCATAATATCAACCTCCGTATAATATTAAGTATGTTGATATTGTTTTCCAATATTGACGGATTATTCAGGGCACAAAAAAAGCCGATGCTGAAACAGCATCGGACATTCTTTTGAAAGTTAATTGAGCCTTGATTAGATAGCTCTTGTGACCTTACCTGAACGCAAACATCTGGTGCAGGCGTACACTCTGCGAGGAGAGCCGTTAACGATAGCCTTAACTCTCATAATGTTGGGCTTCCAAGTTCTGTTGGAACGTCTGTGTGAGTGAGAAACCTGAATACCGAAGGATACACCCTTACCGCAAATCTCACATTTAGCCATGAATCTGCACCTCCCTTAATGCTTAACTAAATACATAACAGAGTTATATTATCAAATCTATTTCAAAAATGCAAGTGTTTTTTTAAAAAATATTTAAGAATGTACAAATAAAGTACGAAAAAACGGCTTTTGCCACTAAAAGTAGTATAATTTTATTGATTTTGATTGCAATATGTACTATAATTACAATTGATAATTTATGAAATATTAAGGTCTGGAGGTAAATATAAATGATTGACAGGAAAAAGGCGCTGGAAACAGCGATAGGACAAATTGAAAAACAATTCGGCAGAGGTGCGGTAATGCGCCTTGGCGACGTCGGATTGAACGTTGAAACAATTTCAACAGGCTCTCTCACACTTGACCTTGCAACAGGTATCGGCGGTTTGCCCAGAGGCCGTATAATCGAAATCTATGGTCCTGAATCTTCAGGAAAAACGACTTTAACTCTCCACGCCATTGCTGAAATCCAAAAACAAGGTGGCCAAGCTGCTTTCATTGATGCTGAACACGCTCTCGATCCAGCCTATGCCA
>JAZQTF010000114.1:0-10752 GCA_045630445.1 Acutalibacteraceae bacterium | reverse complement strand
CTTCGTTTCGGGGAACGTTATAAACATTCATAGCGCGGTCAATTCTGTTTTCCCTGTCACCATAAATGAATACGTTGAGACAATCCTCACGCTCTCTGAGAATGTGACCGGAGCATCTGCCGACGATTACGCACGGGCCTTCCTTTACAATCTCCTTGATAATCTCTTCCTCGGCGAGAAAAAGCTGCTGGGACAAGGACATAAGAGTAACACCGGTTGAGTTTACAGTTGCAGCCATTGCAAGACTGAAAAGCAAACTGCCTGAGGTTGTTTCCTCTACGTCACGCAGGTAATCAGCCGGCAAGCCGATTTTTTCGCCCGCCATCTCAAGAATCTGATTGTTGTAATAGGGTATGCCCAATTTTTCAGCAACCATCTTTGCAATTCTTTTACCACCGGTTGCATACTGTCTTTCAATTGTTATTATCTTTGTACCCACCAAATACCACTCCTTATTTTATGAAACCTTATCAAACTGCGAATTATATAAACTTGCATAGAATCCATCTGCTTTGAGAAGTTCCTCGTGACTGCCCTGCTCTACGATGTCACCGTCACGCATCACAAGTATTATATCAGCATTTTTTATTGTTGACAACCTATGCGCGATAATAAAACTTGTTTTTCCGTGCATAAATTTATCCATCGCATCCTGAATCTGCACTTCCGTTTTGGTATCAACGGAACTTGTTGCCTCGTCAAGAATCAAAATCTTCGGGTTTGAGAGGATTGTACGTGCGATTGTCAGAAGTTGTTTCTGTCCCTGTGAGACGTTTGTTGCGTCCTCATTGAGCATCATATTGTAGCCATCGGGCAAGGTCTTTACAAAGCGGTGAACATTTGCCGCCTTTGCCGCCTCAATTACTTCTTCATCAGTTGCGTCAAGTCTGCCGTAACGGATGTTTTCCATAATAGTACCTGAGAACAACCATGTGTCCTGAAGCACCATTCCGAACAAATCTCTGAATTCGCTTCTGTCAAAGTCCTCTGAATCATAACCGTCAACCTTGATTGAGCCACTGTTTATATCATAAAAACGCATAAGCAGTTTTACGATTGTTGTCTTTCCCGCACCTGTCGGGCCGACAATTGCAATCTTCTGACCCTCTTTGACGGTTGTGCTGAAATCATTGATTATGATTCTGTCATCATTATAACCGAAATGAACGTTTTCAAAAGTTACGTTACCGCTGAGAGAGCTGATTGCAACCTTGTTTCCGTTTTCATCGGTTGCGTGATTATCGGCAAAGAGTTTATCCTCATCTTCTTCAAGGAAAGCAAAAACCCTCTCCGCCGCCGCAGCCATTGACTGAAGCATATTTGAAACCTGAGAAATCTGTGTTATAGGCTGAGTAAAACTCCTTGAATACTGAATGAATGACTGAATGTTACCAACCTGAATTCTGCCCGTTGTGACAAAGTAACCGCCCAAAACTGCAATCGCAACGTAACTTACGTTACCGATAAACATCATCATCGGCATCATTATACCAGAAAGAAACTGCGATTTCCAGGCAGATTTATAAAGTTTTTCATTAGAAGTGTTGAATTGTTCAATAACGTCATCCTGCTTGTTGAAAGCCTGAATTACATTTACGCCACCAAAGCATTCCTCAATCTGACCGTTGACATTACCAAGATATCTCTGCTGATTCTTAAAATGATTCTGTGATTTCTTTACAACCACGGAAACAATTACTCCCGAAACCGGCATTACAAGCAAAGCAATCAAGGTCATAATCCAGTCAATTGAAAACATCATGATAAGAATACCGATGATTGTGACAATTGAAGTTATGAGCTGAGTTGCACTCTGATTGAGTCCGACTGAGATTGTATCAATATCATTTGTGATTACGGACAAAACCTCACCATGCTGTTTCTTATCAAAGAAATTCATCGGCAGACGATGAATCTTTTCTGACATTTCACGCCTTAAACGATAAGTGATTTTTTGAGTTATGCCTGACATTATGAATCCCTGAACAAGTGTGAAAGCAGCACTCATTGCATAAAGGATTATAAGTTTTATAAGAATGTTTCCTATCTTACCGAAGTCAATTCCGCCAAGTCCTGAAATTTTATTCTGCCAGCCCACGAACAATTCTGTTGTTGCGTTGCCGAGAATTTTCGGACCAATGATTGAAAAGACTGTACTGCCGATTGCAAAGATTACAACAATTATAAGAGCAATCCTGTAACTCGACATATATCTGAGAAGTTTCTTTGTGGTGCCTTTGAAGTCCTTTGCTTTCTCACCCGCACCCATCGGGCCATGTCCGCCTCTCATCGGAGGTTTGCGATGTCTTGTATCACTCATATATCCATCTCTCCTTTCGAAAGTTGTGACTGAGCGATCTGAACATATGCGGGGCAGTTGTTGAGAAGTTCTTTATGAGTGCCCTCTCCTACCACTTCGCCATCCTCAAGGACAATTATTCTGTCAGCATTGAGAACGGTGCTGATACGCTGCGCAACGATAATCTTCGTTTTGCCTTCAATCTCATTGAGTGCTTTTCTCAAAGCAGAATCCGTCTTGAAGTCAAGCGCTGAAAAACTATCATCAAAGATATAGATTTCCGGATTTTTTGCAATTGCACGGGCAATTGAAAGTCTCTGACGCTGACCGCCTGAAACGTTTGCACCACCCTGCGCAATCTCTGCATTATAGTTGCCCGGTTTTCTTTCAATAAGGCGTTCTGCCTGTGCAATCCGGGCAGCATACTCAAGGTCCTCCTGAGTGTACTCTTTCAGACCGAAACCGATGTTTGAAGCAATTGTGCCTGTGAAAAGGTTTGCTTTCTGCGGCACGTAACCAAGTTTGTTTCTCAACTCATTAAGGTCAGCCTTTCTTACGTCAACACCATTGACAAGGACTTCACCCTCAGTTACGTCATAGAATCTTGGAATAAGATTGATAAGAGTTGATTTACCGCTACCCGTTGAGCCGATGATTGCAGTTGTTTCACCCTTGTTTGTTTTGAAACTGATATTTTTAAGAACATATTCTTCCGCGTTGGGATATCTGAAAGAAACGTTTCTGAATTCAACGCATCCCTGCACATCTGCAGAGAAAGGCTGAACTTCATCCGCATTTTCAATGCTGATGTCAGTGTTAAGCACTTCGGAAATTCTGCCCGCAGAAATGATTGCACGGGGCAGAAGAATGCTCATCATTGAAAGCATAAGGAACGAAATGATAATCTGCATTGTGTACTGAATGAACGCCATAATATCGCCAACCTGAAGCTGACTGTTTTCAATCGCACCTGCACCCACCCATACAATGAGTATGCTGACAGCGTTCATAATAAGCATCATAACGGGCATCATAAACGCCATTACTCTGTTTACAAAAAGATTGGTCTTTGTGAGATTTTTGTTTGCTTCGTCAAAACGCGCTTCTTCATATCTCTCCCTGCCGAAAGCACGGATAACGGGCAGACCGTTGAGAATCTCCCTTGAAACAAGGTTTACCTTGTCAACAAGTTTCTGCAACGACTTGAATCTCGGCATTGCAACAACCATAAGAACAATGATAAGAGAGAAGATTGAAAGAATTGCAACAGCAATAATCCATGAAAGACTTCTGCCTGTATCAAGCACTTTGAGAAGTGCGCCGATACCGATAATCGGAGCGTAGAAAACAATTCTCAAAGACATAATAACGAGAATCTGCACCTGCTGAATATCATTGGTGCATCGTGTGATAAGTGACGCTGACGAAAAATCATTGAACTCCTTATTTGAAAAACGGATAACTTTCCCGAAAACGTCCTTTCTCATTTCACGGCCACATGACGCGGCAATTCGCGAAGCGAGCAATGTGACAAAGATTGTGCAAATTGCGATTATAAGAGCAAAACCGAGCATTTTAAGACCGGTTTTGAGAATGTATGACGTACTCTTTGAAATACCGAGAGCATCATACTCCCCCGCAAGAAACGTTGCGCCCATCTGGTCAACGATGGTTACGCCCATCTTGTCAGCAAGAATTGAATAAATCTGCTCAACGAAACTGCCATTGGGGTCAATCTGTTCAAGGATTGACATATCAGTGTCTGACGCTGATGACTGCGACGAACTGAGCGTTTCAACAACTCCGTAAACCGCAACGAGTTTTGGCATAAACGCTTCAAACTGAGCGCTGACGGAATCATTGAGATAATACGCACCATCTTTTTCTGTGAATGATGATTTTACAAGTTCTTTTTCATCATCCGTTGCGAGAGTGAGCATAGCCGCAAAACCCTCCGATGTCAGCGCATCGGGTACAAGCGACTCAATTCCTTTCTGCTGAATACCGACACTTACGATGTTTGACATATACTCGGGCAATGCAAGGTCACACGCAGCCTGCACAACAAGCAATACCAAAACCAGAATTATCGGTACGATTGACTTCTTTAAGTATGAAAGAAGTTTAAGCAATAGTATTCATCCTTTCTTTAATGATAATCAAAGTTCCTTTCTCGACGGAAACTCCGCTTTCAGTCCCGACAAACTCATTGCTTACGCCTATCGGCACAGTATTAGTTAACGTAAAGTTACTGACGGTGTATTTTAAGCCCCAGATATTAACTCCGTATGAATAATCATCAAGAGAAAAAACAGAAACGTAACCGCTCTCATCACTGTCAAAAGTCAAGGAAGAATCAGTCAGCGCGTATATGCAGGACGCACCATCATACATACGGCATTTTACACCTTTTTTTGAAAAATATGACAGAGTCTGCAAATTTGCTACGGTGTGGTCAAACCTGCCGCCACCGCAACCAAAAAACCAGAGTTCATCATAACCGAGTTCAACCGCTTTCTGTGCGGCAAGAAAAGTATCTGTTTCATCTTTTATCGGGCTGTATTTCAAAACCTTTATATTATCGGGAAAACTGCTTATTGAATCACCGTCACCGATGATAACGTCAGGCACAACACCAAGGCCGACAAGGTGGTCATATCCACCGTCAGCAGCAATTATATAATCTTCACCTGATGGCATTATGAACCCCGAAAGTTCACCTGCCCCGACAATATAACATTTTCCCATTATCTGCACCTGTATCCCTATAAAACGGCGTTATAAATCAAATTCACAACGCCGTTTTATTTATATTTCTTTTTTGAATTTGCTTGCTATAAAATCCTTTGAATCCTTGAAAATATTGATAATTGCAGTAAACAATACAACAAATTCAAGCCTTCCGATTACCATACACACAATCACGGTCCATGTTACCTGAACAGGCATATCAGGACTTACAATTCCGACAGACGCACCAGCAGTTGCTAATGCTGATGAAATTTCAAAAAGACTGTCTGCAAAACCGTAGCCGCTGACACAGACGATGAAAGTGCCGATAAACCAAAGGACAATATAGACGATTATGTAATTATAGACATCAATAAGTGTTCTGTCCTGAACGAAGAATTTACCATTCGGACGGATGATGTAATTACTTTTTACTGCTCTTTCAGGGAGAAATTTACGTTTGAATTCCCATGCCGCTGATTTAAGCGCAAGAGCAATACGGAACTGTTTGATACCGCCCGCGGTTGAACCCGCACCGCCACCTACAAGCATAACAAGAATGAGCATCAAAATTACAACACCATTATTTGCACCGCCCCAGGTTGCGTAATCAACAGTGCTGAATCCTGTTGTTGACATTACGGATACGATGTTGAAAATTGATTCTCTGAAACTTGTGAAACACGTGAGAATCAAAGTAAACACAACGATTATTATCAGATACACACGCACTTCGGTGACCTGAAAAAACTTCTTTATCTTGCCCTTGACAAGCAGTGCGTGCGACGCAAAACCAATTGAGCCAAGGAGCATAAGCAAAATTGTTACAACCTCAATCGGCACACTGTTATAAGCACCGATGCTTGCAGTCTGGGTTGTGAAGCCTGCGGTTGAAATTGCCGCCATTGTGTGATTGATTGCGTCAAAAAGTGACATTCCGAAAACACAATAAAGCACAACTCCCGCAACAAAGAACGCCGCATATAATTTGAGTGTGAGCGAAATTGTCTTTTTTACATTCGGATGCAGACGGTCAGAGTGGCCCTCCGCACTGAACAAAACCATTCCGTTGCCGCCCTTTGCAGTAACCATAAGAAGAAACACCACGCCAAGACCGCCAAGGAGTTGGGTTATGCTACGCCAGAGCAGAAACATATTCGGCACTTTTGAAACGTCCATAACCGTAAAACCGGTTGTTGTCCATCCGCTTGCGGATTCAAAAACTGCCATCAGCATATCAAGTTGGCCCGAAAATACAAACGGAAGCGCTCCAAAGAAAATTACAACAACCCACGCAAGAACAACAAGAGTTGAACTTACAAGAGAGTTATAAAAGCGTCCCTCCGCAGAAGGTCTGACAAAGAAGAACAGACCTCCGCCCACCACTAATGCAATAGCGGCAGGAATCAGAAAATCCTTGATATATACGATTTCGTCGGGGTAGGCAAACAGGCACAACAACGGCACAAGAAGCGCAACCGCAACGAGCATCAGCACAATGCCGATGCTTTTCAATATCTGAGTCAGTCCCATTACTTGCCTCCCAAAATTGCCTCCAGAACAGTTTCCTGCTTTTCAGCGATTGCAACGACAACAAGTTTGTCGTTTTCTAAAATCTTTGTAAAACCTTTCGGAATAATCGGCACGTCATTTCTTATAACGCAGCTGATTGACGCTTCCTTCGGGATATCTGCTTCTGACAATTTTTTATTACAAATCGGCGAATCTGCTGTGACACTGATTTCAAAAAGCACAACTTCACCGCTGCCAACGGAGAGGAAGTTTTTGATGTCATCAGCAAATGCTCTCTGCTCAATGATTGACGTGAGAAGTGCAACGCTACTGACAGTTGTGTCAACGCCGAGTTTTGTGAAAATTTCAACATTCTGCGGGCTGCTTACAAGTGACATTGTTCTGGGCACATTGAAAACGTTTTTGCAAAGCTGACAGACAACAAGATTGTCTGCATCATTACTTGTCATTGCAATAACGATGTCCATATTTTTTGTGTTGGCGTCTTCAAGGATAAACGGTTTTGAACCATCACCATTTATTACAACCGCTTCCTCAAAATCTGCCGAAAGTTTTTCACAGTACGCCGCATCTTTATTGATAAGTGTTACCTTATGTTTTTTCTGTATAAATGCTTTTGCAAGAAACCACGCTTTTCTCCTGCCGCCGACTATCATTATTCTCATTATAAGACCTCGTTTCTGAACGCCTCGGCAGAAAGCACCGACGGGCAAATCGTTTTAATTCCAAACTCTTTATAGACATCTTCGCGCTTAATATCATAAAGTCTTGCGATTACTTGCGGCACTCCGAATATCTCCTTGGCAAGCTGGGCAACGAAAATGTTTACGTTATCGTTATCCGTCATAACAAGAACGATGTCCGTTTTTTCAATATCCGCATCACGAAGAGTTTCGGGGTCCATTGCATCAGCACAGATTGTAAAGCCACCGAAATTGGGAGAAAGTTTTTTAAACGAAGAATCATTACTGTCAATGACGGTTACACTTTTGTCCGCGTCACATAGATACTCCGCAAGCATTGAGCCGAGTTGACCACAGCCGACAATAATAACACTTTGTTTAGCATCGTTTTTCTTTCTCATAAAAAATCCCCCATTGGTAAATTGAACTCTTAACCGATTGTTTTATCGCAATATTCGCAGACGTGTCTGCCATCCTTTTCAGCAACAAGCGACGGAAGGTACGGCTCGTTTACCGTCACGCACTTCGGATTCTGACACTTGAGTTCAGAATTCGGATAAACTCTTGACGGCACGTAACCCTCAGAATTTTCAAGCATTTTGATGATAAGTGCCATACGCGCATACATACCATACTCTGCCTGTTTGAAATAAATTGCTCTTGAATCGTAATCAACCTCATCGGTGATTTCGTCAACTCTCGGCAGCGGATGAAGAATCTTCAGGTCACTGCGAGCATTTTTAAGTTTTTCCGTATCAAGAACGAAAATGCCTTTTTGCTTTTCATACTGTTCTTTTGTTTCAAAACGTTCACGCTGAATTCTTGTCATATAAAGCACGTCAAGCGTGGGAAGTGCATCGTTAAGATTATCTACAAAACTATATTCACAACCGCATTCATCAAGAATCTCCCTTATATAATCGGGAATTGTGAGTTCGGGTGTGGAGATAAAAACAAACTTGTTATTCTTATATTTAACCATACATTTTACAAGGGAATGAACTGTTCTGCCGTATTTGAGATCACCGCAAAGACCAATTGTAAGATTGTCAAGTCTGCCAAGTTCATAGGACAGAGTTGTGATATCGGTCAATGTCTGGGTCGGATGGAGATGACCGCCATCACCTGCGTTGATAATCGGACACTTTGAATAGATTGACGCTGCTTTTGCTGCACCTTCAAGTGCAGTTCTCATTACAATAATATCAGCATATCCACCGATGATTTTGATTGTGTCCTTCAGATTCTCACCCTTTGTGATTGATGAACCTGCGGGATTATCAATACCGATGATAGAACCGCCGAGCCTGAGCATTGCGGTCTGGAAAGACATCTGAGTTCTTGTTGACGGCTCATAGAATACTGTTGCAAGAATTTTGCCCGCACAAGCATTGGCGTAGTTTTTGGGATTTCTGATAATATCACCTGCCAAAGCGACTATACCGTCAAGTTCCTCCATGCTGAAATCGTCAAGATCAATCAAGTTTCTTGCTCTCACTTTTACACATCCCCTTTTAATGTTACTTCTTTTTTCGGTTAAACAGTTGCTGTTGCAAATTGAAATTTGCTTTACGTCTGTTCTTTTCCTCTGCTTCATTTATTACATAGACACCGTCCGCAAATTCAAGCACAGTGCCTTCTTTTACACCATCGGGCAAATCGGAAAGCGGCAGATTCTGTTTGCTTCCGTCGGGCATTTCGCACACGGCAAAGCCGCTCTCCAATCTGTCAACAACAATAAAATTATCTTGCGGCATTTTTCTTTCCCCTTTCCGCTGTCACTTCATAGGTTTCACCATCAGTTTCAATTGTGATTTCACCATTATAATCCGTGCGGTAGAAATCTATTTCATAATCAACAAACAAATCAAGCACTTCATCATGAGGATGACCGTAAGTGTTGTCAAGCCCGCATGAGACAAGCGCCCATTCAGGAGACACCGCTTCAATCACTTTCTTGTCAGTTGCGTTATACGCACCGTGGTGCGCGGCTTTGAGAATATCAACGTCAACATCATAGCCC
Organism: Acutalibacteraceae bacterium; assembly: GCA_045630445.1. Classification (GTDB taxonomy): domain Bacteria; phylum Bacillota; class Clostridia; order Oscillospirales; family Acutalibacteraceae; genus RGIG7273. The sequence goes on along the minus strand of JAZQTF010000114.1, from coordinate 1,484 downwards.
GCTTTTATAATATCCTTGAAAGCACTCTTGCGGCAATCGCCCGTAAACATAAAGGACACGTCACCATAATCAAGCCTTAAAACAAGCGACATATCATTAAGGTCGTCATAATCTTTTACAGGGCCTAAAAATGTTATTACCGCACCGTCCATATTGATTGTTTCACCCGGTGTTGGTGCAATTACATCAGCATCAGTTTCAAACACCGCTTCAAGAAACTTTCTGTAAGTTGCAGTGGTAGGTACTATCTCCTCGGGAAGTTGTGGCATATACACGCATCCGACGCTGTCAACATAACGGATAACTTCAGGCAAACCTCCGATGTGGTCAGCGTGGGGATGGGTTGCGATGATGTAATCAATTGTTGTTTTGCCGTAATCTTTCAGGCATTCATTAACAATTTTAACACCGCAACTTTCGAGTCCTGCGTCAATGAGCATTGTTTTTTCAGGCGTCATAATAAGAATACTGTCACCTTGTCCGACATCAAGAATTTTGACAACCATATTATCAATCTCTTCAAGACCGTAACCCGGTGTGCCAAACATTCCTTTTTCAAGCAATCCGCACGATGACATTGTGACAACAAGAATCACTAACGCAAGGATAAGTGATATTATTTTAATTTTTGCGTTTGCCTTTATTTTTGACATTATTTGTTCTTCCCTTTTTCTGATTGTTGTAAACATTTGTTTTAGACTTATCCGGACGTTCATCAAAAGAATTTATAAGGCAATCCTTTGTGTTTCCAATAAGGTCGGTCCTGCCCGCAAGTTTAAGCGCCTCTCTGACAAGGTTTTTATTCTGCGGAAGGAAGTATTGCAGCAACGCTCTCTGCATTGCTTTATCGTGGGATTTTGTGGGAACATAAACCTCTTTCATAGTTATTGGGTCAAGCCCCGTGTAAAACATACAAGTTGAAATTGTACCCGGTGTTGGGTAAAAATCCTGCACCTGTTCAGGTCTTATTCCCCTCTTTTTAAGGAATACGGCAAGTTCTACCGCATCCTTGATTGTGCAACCCGGATGGGAGGACATAAGATAAGGCACGATGTACTGCTCCTTACCGGCTTGTCCACTGTATTTGAAGAATTTCTTTTCAAACTCAATATAAGCATCAATGTACGGTTTACCCATCTTGTCAAGGACGGCCGCCGAACAATGCTCGGGAGCAACCTTGATTTGTCCGCTGACGTGGTGCGTGACAAGTTGTTTGAAGAATTCATCGTTCTTGTCACAAAGCATATAGTCATAACGGATTCCTGAACGGATAAACACTTTTTTGACCTTTGGTATTTTCTGAAGTTCACGCAGAATTTCAATATATTCCGTATGGTCAACCTCTAAATTCCTGCACGGAGTTGGCGCAAGACATTTCTTTTCAGGACAAAGTCCATGCTCTGTTTGTTTGCTGCATGAGGGACTCCTGAAGTTTGCAGCCGGGCCACCCACATCATGTATATAGCCTTTCAAATTTTTGAGAG
>JAZQTF010000113.1:0-6928 GCA_045630445.1 Acutalibacteraceae bacterium | reverse complement strand
CATCCACAGTTACATTATCATAAAATTCATTTAGTTGATTTATATATTTATCAGCGATTTTTCCACATCTTGACAATTCGTTTTTCGGGGCGTCGAGGACGTCGCCCCCTACAATGCGAGATAAGATTTTTTGTTTATCGGCAGTACATATCGTTACAAAATATGCACCCTCTGTGTTATAATCAAAGCCTTTCAGTTTTGTCGATTTTCTTTTTGGTAATTGTTTTTCCAACGTTACCACCGTCACAAATCAGAATATTTTGCCATTATATTTTTTGGTCGCACGTAAAATCCCGATAATTCCGACCAAAAGGCCAACAGTCATCACGATTTTGCCAATCAGCATATATCCCTCGTCAGCAACAATATATGTCACCAATGACAACGCACCGTTTACAATAAGCGCACCGCCGATGATTAACATTCCAAGCCCGACCGCCTTGCCAAACGGAATTTCGTCCTCCTCCTTGACATTGTCGCGGTGATATGAATGCAGGGACGAAATATTACCTTTGCGGTTACGTATTCCCAGCGCAATAAAAACAACACCGACTATCACAGATGCAATAACATCCATAATCATAAAACCACAACCCTTCCTATTTTATATAGCCAAGCAAACGACTTCTGAATTCGCTCGTTCTGATAATCTCAATGCCCTCTTTCAACTCGTCCGGGCGTTTGTCCTTATCACCCGCAACTTTATCATCAAGAATTAACAGGAGATTTTTTACCAAACCGCTATCTTCTGCTTTTTTGACGTTTTCAGCAAACCTGCTCCACTCTTTTTTCACCCATTCGGTTTTCAGATATTCGGGGTCAGTTGCAACAACAACCATATGTTTTGAATTATCAATCGCTTCAAAAATCGCTTTCTCGTATTTACTTTCACCAATCTGTGGCAGAGTCGCCCTTGAAAAGAAAGCAACCTTGCCGCTCTGCATCAGATACTTGTAAACCTTTTGCGCCAGTTGCTCGTCCTGCGACTTGAATGAAATGAATACATCATAGCCTCCGGTCTCAGGCTTTTTACATCCGAGGTAAATTTTAAGCGATTCATCCGCCACCGCATTTTCATCATCCGCTGACGAATCATACATATTCAATTCGCCGATGCGACGGATGCACTCATCGGGAATTGCACCCTGCAACCCGATGTAACGGCAATAATCCAGCACTCGCTCATAACCATCAATCAGGTCAAATTTATTCATACCCTTTGCATCGGCCTGTATAATCCGCTCAAACAATTCAACCGCCTGCTCACCGTGCTTTGCAATATCATTCTGCTCAGCGCTGGCCGCTCTGACAAATGATTCCGCTTCTTCAACCATAGCAGAATTGAAATAATCTTCATCCATAAACTTCCTGTACATTTTGCGGACGTAATCCTCACGCCACTGCAAATGCTGACCGAGCAAACTGTTTTTAAACTCATCGGATTCATCTTTCCAGTATTCTGTATCTGTTGCATTTTCCAATCGCCAGACCGCATTTTCTTCATCTGCGGCTAACACAACACAACTGCACGCAAACAATTCAAGTGCATCAAGATACAATCTGTCAGCCCTGTCAAAACCGGTTTCCTTAAATGTGTTTTCTATATCACAAATAGCCGCTGCACAAATATTATATACAGCAATATATCTTTTCTCATACTCGTCTGTATCTTTTGGCTCCCCCATTTTAAGCAGAAACTCTGCATATTTCAACCTGTAACCGGTAAGCGTTGTCAACTCCTTCGGCTTTATATGCGGATTTTCGCAAACCTGATTGCATGATTCAATATGTTCTTCCAGCAACATGATTGCATCTTCGCGTTTTTCCAGTTTTAGCAGAATTTCCGCATACTTCAACTTTGAACTTGTAAGAAAAACAAATTCATCAAACTTCATATACGGACCTTCGCAAGCCCTCTCACACAAAGCAAGATGTCTTTCCTGACACTCCTTTGCCTTTTCGTACATTTTAAGTCCAAGGTAATTTTCGACCTGACCCGCATATACCGCAAGTTCCTTTTCAAAACGGAGCATAAAGTTTATCTTTTCTGCAAGTCCCCCAAACTGCTCGTTATATTTTAATTCAATATCCCACGGATTCAGCCTGTCCGCAATGGAAGGAAAATCGCTGACGGGTACACCCTCCATAACAACGGGCACAACCTTTGCACCGCATCGCTGCCCCTCATCAACCATGGACAAAAACTCATTGACCGCCAGGTCATTTTGCACCGTATGATTTGAAACAATCGCAACAACAAGTTCTGCGTTGCGGATTGCATCTCTGATTTTATCAGAGCAATCAACACCCTCGGCCAACTGACTGTCATCAAAAACCTTGATCCCAAGCCTTTTTAACTCGTTATAAATCGTTGTATGCAGGTCGCGCTGCTCCTGCGTTGATATAATAAAAACATCACCGTACTCAATTTTGGCGTCTTCAAACCTCTGCTCTTCTATAATACTTTTATATTGCAAACAAAGAGTTTCAATATTAAATTCCGACTCCTCACCGCCATACATAACAACGTAGTCAAAGATATGTCTGTATTTCAGGTATGATTTTTTGACTGATATTGCAATACCCTTTCTGGCTTTTCGTTCTTTTCGCATTTTCTTTTTACGCTCATCATCGGATAACGAATTGTCATCTGCGTAGTTTTCAACAACTTTTTTATTTATAATTTTATTCAAAGTTGTGTTATCAATATAAGAATATATCAGGCACACACTGTCCCCATACACCCTTTTGATTTCCGCCAGAAAACCGATATTATCCGTTGAAAGTGTCAACAATCTGTCGCACGCATCGCACACCGCGTCCGAAATCTGCTGATAATGAAATCCAACCTGAATCCCACCGATTTCATAACGAAACAACGAGTCTGTATTCTGATAAAACTCCTCCCTGGAAACATACGGTCTCGGCTTTTCAGTGCTGAAAAGCTGCGGATTTTCAGAATAATTAAATTTTTCAACAACGGCAATCCCGTGGCTTTCAAAATATTTTCTGCTTTCATAATTAACGTCATCCAACGTGCCGTAAAGTATGTATAACATTTTCTTTACCCCCTGAATTTTATCAGAATGTATTTTCATTGTACTTCCATGCGGCATTTTTGTCAAACAAAAAATCCATCATTATATCAACACTCCGCCGACAACAAAAATCTCCGCCACATTAAAAAAGGACGGCTACCAGCCGCCCTGAATTATTTTTATAATTTTGCCAAAACAATTATTTATCTTTTGCCCTGCGATTTTTGATGCGAAAAATCACTCTCACAATAACTCCAAGCGCAAAGAATGCAATTGCCGGACCGATAAGCACCCATGCCGTAACGCTCTGCCAACCCGTTTCACACGCGATTACAAAGCCAACTATCAGCCCCGTCAGCAACAGCATCGAAACAACAACGCTCATTATATTCAACGCCTTTTCGCTTCTTTCCGACAATCGCTTTTCGGGAAAGAAAATGCCCAAAAACGCTATAACACCCCTTGCCAGAAACGCACCGAAAACGTCAAACAGCTCCTCCAAAATCAATTCCATACATAAGCGCCCCTTTATTCTCACGAAAGTTGCTCTATATAAACAATAACTTTCTCGTCATCGTCGCAGACATAACCGATTTTCAGGTGTTGCCCGTCCCCGGTAATAACGCCGCCTTTGTTGCGCGGTGTGTTATACCCCATCGTAAACTCACGATGTGAATATTCAAAATCAACGCCATTTATCTCAAACGACTCCATACCGCGCTTATTGTCAGGCATCGGCTCAAAATTCTCAACGTAGCCCTCCACAATTTCATACTCCCCGCTCTTGTATGCCCCTACGGTTTTCTGATACGTGCGCACCTGAGCGACAACTACAACAATTTCAAAAACAAGCACCGCGCAAAACGCAATGATGCACAACCGCTTTATCATTTTCTGCTTGTTAAGTAGTGGCTGATAACCAAAACGGCCTTGCATATTATCTCCAAAAGTGTCTGCGCCCCTGACCTTGTCAGGATTTTTTGCAAGATAAGCGATGATAACAAGCATCACCACAGGAATAAACCACATCGGGTCAAACTGAAACGACGCCTCGTATAAAACTCTGCCCATACTACAGTTTCTTCTCTCTCAACACGCCGTGATACAAGCCGTCAACGCACTCTCCAACGGGGTAATATCCCTGCGCATCGTAATATTTTTCAAGCTTCATATTGCCAACCGCGGAGTCAAGACGGAAAAACTTTTTTCCGCGCTCCTTTGCAAGTTTTTCGGCAAACTCAATGAAGATTATTCCGCTGCCCTTTGCGTCAAGCCTTGTCACAAGGTGGTGCAGATAAACTGCGGAATCGTCCTGATTTTCAACGTCAATTACGTCCTTCCAGCGTCCGCGGTCGTCCCTGCTTTTCATCACACCTGCGCAGACAACCCTGCCCGTCTGCGTGTCAATGAGTGCAAAATTCTCGCCTTTGAGCCTCTTGCCCTCATAATATTCCATCGGATAAACCTCGGTGTAGCCCGTGACATTCCACTGCCTGATGCCCACTTCATCCATCCACCTCATACGCTCAATAATCATATCAAACATCTGCGGGATTTCTTCCTTTGCAATCTCCCTGAATATGTATCTGCTCATTTCATCACCTGTGTTTTCAAATTACTTTAATATTATAACACGATTCTTAACCCAACATCAAGTTGATAAAAGAAAAAACCGTACACTCGCGCATACGGTTTGACATTTAATAAAGTTGTTCTATGTAAACAATTACGTTTTTGTCATCATAAGTGACATATCCGATTTTCAGGTGTTGTCCATCACCATCAATTACGCCGCCATGACCTTTTGTATCACAATATCCCTGCTCAATTGACGGCTTTTCATAATGGAATTTTATGCCGTTGATTTCAAACGCTTCGCCCGACTCACCCGTCACCGCGTGATGTTCAAAGTTTTCAACGTATCCTTCCACAACCTGATAATCCCCATTTTTATACGCAACGATAATTTGTTTATACTGGCTTATCTGACTTGTCACAATAATAATTATAATCACAAACACAAAGCACATCGCAATACGAATAAATTTTTTTATTCTTTTGTAATCATTCTGTGCAGACACTTCATTTTCAGGGCTTTCTATGACCATGTGCCGACGTAAATTGAGCCAGAGTTTAGGATAAATACTCAAAAAAACAAGCAGCAAAATCGGTATAAAAACAGAAAAATGAAGTTTAAACGACACTTCGTACAAAACGTTTGGCACAAGCCCACCCCACATTATATAATAAATCTGTCACACCTTATTATTTTTCAACACCGATAACCATCAGTCTATCTCTCCGTTGTTTTTCAGGTGAGCCAGAAACCCGTCGCAGCCCTCAACAACATCATCGTACGTCACGTCAAAATTGCCGGTGTACCACGGGTCTGCAATATCCCTGCCCGACCCCGCAAACGTCAGAAATTTGAACACCTTTCCGTCAGGGTCGCCTTTAAGCATCCTGTGAAGATTTTTCATATTCCACTCATCCATACCGATGATGTAGTCAAATTTTTCGTAATCGCTCCACGTAATCTGCTTTGCCCTGTGCGGCACAACGGGAATTCCGACCTGCTGCAATTTTCTGACAGTGCCTCTGTGCGGCGGATTGCCTATCTCCTCCGTGCTCGTTGCAAAGCTGTCTATCACAAACTGCTCTGCAATCCCCATCTGATGCACCTTGTGCACAAAAACACTCTGCGCCAAAGTGCTCCTACAAATATTTCCATGGCAACAAAACGCTACTCTTACCATTTTATACGCATCCTTTCCGGTAAAAATCAGGCAATCCGACTTCACAGTTATTTCCTTGCAACAATGTCAAACTGCTCGGAGAAAACATCGGATAACGCACGGAAATCGGCGTGTTCAAAACGGATAGTAAATATAAAACTTTTGCGTTATCCAATTATGCAGGTAACACTAAATTAACACCTGTACTTCACATTTATCTGAATGATTATATCACAATTTAAGTAGTTTGACAATATAGTGAAGTTTTGGCTGCGCCAAAGTGATGCTGTGCTTCGCACGGTGAAGTTGCTCATTCCATTCGCACCTGTACGAAATAAAATATAATAAAAAATGAAGATTAACCAATTCGGTTGCGCGAAGCGCAACATCATTAGCGAAGCGACATCATTTGCCGCCAGGAAAACATCATTGATGCGAAGCATCACATCATTTGTGCGAAGTACAACATCATTTTGTGTCCGCCTGAATGAGAGATGATGTATTCGCTGCGCTCATAATGAGGTTGACCTTTGGTCAAATGATGTTGTGTCCTGCGGACACAAATAAAAAAATCCAAGTCTTTCGACTTGGATTTTTTCATTTGTGTCCGCAGGACACAACATCATTTGACCGTAGGTCAACATCATTATGAGCGTAGCGAATACATCATTGTCCGCTTGGGACACAAATGAACGATGTTGTGCTTTGCACAAATGATGTGATGCTTCGCATCAACGGTGTGGGCTTGTGCCCAATGATGTTGCGCTTCGCGCAAACGGGTAGCGATTTTATTATGCAGCTCTTTGTCATTTTTGATGAAATTCTGCTAATGAAAAAAGGCGGTTGACGCCTTAATTTTATTTGATTCAAATTGAAAGAAATGTTATAATTGTTGTAACGTTTTAGCTTTTTTCTGATCTTATAGTTGAAAGGGCGGTGAAAATGTGACTGAATTTGAAAAAATATTCAACGAAAACAGAAACTTCATTTTCAAATATCTTATGAAAATGACTCGGGACTTTTCCCTATCCGAAGAACTTACACAGGAAACCTTTTTTCGTGCATATATGAATTTTTCTTCTCTGCGGGACAAAGAAAAGGCTTCCTCCTGGCTTTGTCAGATTGCCAAAAACACGTATTTTGCATGGTACAACG
>JAZQTF010000112.1:0-8007 GCA_045630445.1 Acutalibacteraceae bacterium | reverse complement strand
AGCTTTTCGATCTTATGCTGACGAAGAATCTCCTGTGCCTCGGCATGGGTCGTACCGACCTTGGAGGTTACAAGGTTATCCTTTGTCATAACTTCCTTGATTTTTACGTTGTAATCAGTCATAAAACGCATATCACGGTTTGTGATGATTCCGACGAGTTTGCCATCCTCACAGATCGGCACACCGGAAATCTTATACTTGCCCATGAGTTCGTTTGCGTCATATACATAATGGTCAGGAGAAAGGAAGAAGGGATTTGCAATAACGCCGTTTTCAGAACGCTTTACCTTATCAACCTCAATCGCCTGCTGCTCCGCTGTCATATTCTTATGAATTACACCGATACCACCCTCACGTGCGATTGCAATAGCCATACGCGCTTCCGTTACGGTATCCATAGCGGCAGTCATGACAGGAGTGTTAAGAGTGATCTTACTTGAAAGTTTTGTTTCGAGAGAAACCTGATGCGGCAAGCAATCCGACTCAGCCGGAATAAGCAACACGTCATCAAAGGTCAAGCCCTCTTTTAAAAATTTCTGTTCGTATTGTGTGTTGAGCATTTTACAGTCCCCTTTCTTTCAATAGCTTAACGGTCATCCACCCGAACAAGCAATTTATTTACTGTTATTCAAATATTATACACATCATCAGACAATTTTGCAAGTATGAATTTAAAGAAAATTAATACCAAAATATTGTTTTATTAACAGAAAATATGTTATACTTGTCACAGTGCGATAAAAAAGCACGAATGCCCTCTGAAAACAGAGAGCATCCGTGATTATGTATCAGGAATTTTACGCTTGTCCGCTCACAAGCCAGTCAATTGACACACCCAACGCCTCAGAAAGTGCGACAAGTTCAACATCAGTAACGTAGCGGAGTTGTCCTTCAAGTTTGGACAATCCTGACGCATTGATGTCAACCCCTTTGATCTGCAATTTTGTAAGCAGATCCTTTTGCTTCATCCCAAGACTTTTTCGTTTCTGTTCCACCCTTTTGCCGACAATGTTTCTGTCGCCGAATGGCTGAGATCTCATTCTCATTTTTGTTACCCCCAAGAAAAACATTAGACAATTTGCTTATCTATGTCTTAATTCTAATACAGAATTTGTAACATTTTAACAACAAACTGTGAAATAAATGTTAATTTTCATAAAAAGGAGTTTTTGAAATTGAAAAAAAACTATTTGTGTGAAAGAAATCTGACAATGCTCACCGATTTTTATGAGCTGACCATGGCTAACGGTTATTTTGTAAACGGTAAAGCAGACGAAACCGCATACTTTGATATGTTCTTCCGCAAGACTCCCGACAACGGTGGTTTTGCAATTTTCTCCGGTCTTTATCAACTCATTGAATATCTGCAGAATCTGAAATTCACTCAGGGTGATATTGAGTATCTGCGTAACAAAGGATTCAACGAGGATTTTCTTAAATACCTTGAAAACTTTGAATTCTCCTGCGACGTGTGGTCAGTTGATGAGGGCACTCCCGTTTTCCCCGGTGAGCCGCTCATCACAATCAAAGGCCCGATAATCCAGGCGCAGCTGATTGAAACAATGCTCCTGCTTTGCATCAACCACTCAAGCCTTGTTTCAACAAAGGCAAACCGAATTGTAAGAGCGGCAGAAGGAAGAAACGTTGTTGAGGGCGGTGCAAGAAGAGCGCACAGTTTTGACGCGGCAGTATATGCGGCAAGAGCAGCATATATCGCAGGTTGCAAGAGCAGCTCAAACACAATTGCAGACTGTCTTTACAACATACCGGCAGCGGGCACAATGGCTCACAGCTGGATTCAGAGTTTCCCGAGCGAATACGATGCATTCACAGCGTATGCAAAAGAATACCCCGACCAGTGCATAATGCTTGTTGATACATACGACACACTCAAATCAGGCGTACCAAACGCGATTAAAGTTTTCAATGAAGTGCTTGTGCCAAACGGTTACCGCCCGAAAGGAATAAGAATTGACAGCGGTGACATCACATACCTGTCAAAGAAAGCACGAAAGATGCTTGATGAAGCAGGATTTTCCGACTGTCAGATTGTTGCGTCAAACTCACTTGATGAATTCATTATAAGAGATATGCTCATTCAGGGTGCAAGAGTTGACACTTTCCTTGTTGGTGAAAGACTTGTCACCGCAAAATCAGACCCTGTTTTTGGCGGTGTTTACAAACTCTGCGCACTTGAAAAAGATGGCGTCATCATCCCCAAAATGAAAATCAGCGAAAACGTTTCCAAAATCACAAACCCCTGCCCCAAGAAATTGTGGCGTCTGCTTGACAGAGATACGGGAAAAGCAATTGCTGATGTAATCACGCTGATTGATGAAACGATTGATGACAACGTGCCGTATGAGGTGTTTGACCCTGAGCATCCCTGGAAAAGAAAGACGGTTGAAAACTTCATCGCCCGTCCCCTCCTGCGTCAGATTTTCAAGGATGGCAAATGCGTTTATAAAATTCCCACAATTCAGGATACAAGAAAATACTGTCTCAAACAGATTGACACCCTTTGGGAAGAAGTTGTGCGCTTTGAAAATCCGCACAAATACTACGTTGACTTGTCTGAAAAACTCTGGAATGAGCGTCAGAAACTTCTTTCTGAAAACCTTGATAAATTCAGGAATAAAAAATAAGTTTTTTCTGTCAGATTATTGTTCATTTCACTTGACTTAATCAGTCATATACATTATTATATTATCTTATATAGTCAAATTATTTGGAGGTTACAATTATGCGTGCTGTAATTACAGTTATCGGTAAAGACTGCGTTGGTATTCTTGCAGAAGTTGCCACCGCTTGTGCAAAAAACAAAGTTAACATTTCTGAAGTTTCCCAGTCCATTTTGCAGGATATGTTCTGCATGATTATGATGGCTGACATTTCAAACTGTTCAATCCCCTTTTCCGAATTCAAAACCGAGTTGGAAGACAAGAGCGAAAAACTCGGCCTTTCCATCCACGTAATGCATGAGGATATTTTCAACTCCATGCACAGAATTTAGAGAAAGAGGTTTTTTCAGTGATAAATACAAAGGATATTCTTGAAACCATAACTATGATTCAGGATGAGCATCTGGATATCCGTACAACAACTATGGGTATTTCTTTGCTCGACTGTTGCGACAGCGATGCAGACAGGGCTTGTGAAAAAATCTATGAGAAAATCACACGCTCCGCTGAAAACCTTGTTAAAGTTGGTAACGACATTGAAAACGAGTACGGTATTCCGATCATCAACAAGAGAATTTCCGTTACTCCCATTTCAATGATTCTTGCAAGTACAAGGGGCGGCGACCCTATCAAATTCGCTAAAACACTTGAAAGAGCCGCTAACACTGTTGGCGTTAACTTCATCGGCGGTTACTCCGCACTTGTTCAGAAAGGCTTTGCAGCAGGCGATGAAGCGCTTATCAGAAGCATTCCTGAAGCGCTCAGCGTAACTGACCACGTTTGTTCTTCCGTAAATATCGGCTCAACAAAAGCCGGCATCAATATGGATGCGGTCAAGATGATGGGTAAGGTTGTACGTCAGGCGGCAGAGCTCACCGCTGACAGACACTGCATCGGTGCAGCTAAACTTGTTGTATTCTGTAACGCTCCCGAGGATAATCCGTTTATGGCCGGTGCTTTCCACGGTGTTGGTGAAGCGGACAGAATCATCAACGTTGGCGTATCAGGCCCCGGTGTTGTAAGAGCCGCTCTTGAAAAAGCAGGCGACTGCAACATTACAGAGATTGCAGACATCATCAAGAAAACTGCTTTCAAAATCACCCGTATGGGTCAGCTTGTTGCTAACGAAGCATCAAGAAGACTTGGCGTTGACTTTGGTATTGTTGACCTTTCACTCGCGCCCACACCCGCTGTTGGTGACTCCGTTGCTCACATCCTTGAAGAAATGGGTCTTGAGTGTTGCGGCGGTTACGGCACAACTGCTGCACTTGCACTTCTCAATGACGCAGTTAAAAAGGGTGGCGTAATGGCATCATCCCACGTTGGCGGTCTTTCCGGCGCATTCATCCCCGTAAGCGAGGACGCAGGAATGATCAGCGCAACAAAGTGCGGATGCCTCACTCTTGAAAAACTTGAAGCAATGACCGCAGTTTGCTCCGTAGGTCTTGATATGATTGTTGTGCCCGGTGACACTTCAAGCGACGTTATCTCCGCAATGATTGCAGACGAAGCGGCAATCGGTATGGTTAACTCTAAGACAACCGCAGTAAGAGTTATCCCCGCAATCGGCAAGAAAGTTGGCGATGAACTTGAATTCGGCGGTTTGCTCGGCAGTGGCCCTGTTATGAACATCAACACATACTCCCCCGCTAAATTCATTGCTCGTGGCGGCAGAATTCCCGCTCCGCTCCAGAGCCTTAAAAACTAATATAAACAAAAAACACCTCTCCGATTTATTAAAACCGGAGAGGTTATTTTTATGCTTTAATTCTAATTACTGTGCGTTCTTTTTGCGTGTTGACGCCTTAATTACAAACAATGTTGCAATCATAAGAACAACGGAAATCGGGAGAACAATCATCCAATTCTGGATAAATCCCGCAATGATGTAAGACACAACGGATACACCTGCAACTGTGAGCGCATAAGGCAACTGTGTTGAAACGTGGTTTACGTGGTTACACTGTGCACCTGCGGAAGCCATAATTGTTGTGTCAGAGATGGGAGAGCAGTGGTCGCCACATACCGCACCTGCAAGACAAGCGGACATTGAGATGATGAGGATTTCGCCTGCGCCTGAGAATACAGTGCTTACGATGGGCAACAAGATGCCGAATGTTCCCCATGATGTGCCGGTAGCAAACGCAAGACCAAAAGCAATAAGGAAGATTACTGCAGGGAGGAATGCTGCAAGGCTGCCTGCTGCATCACCGATTGCGGTTTTAACAAAAATGTCAGCGCCAAGCATACCGCGTGTGATACCGCCCAAAGTCCACGCAAATACAAGAATGATGATTGCGGGCACCATTGCTGTAAAACCCTTGGGGACAGAATTCATAGCGGTTTTGAAAGATATTACTCTGCGTGCCAACAAGTAAAGGATTGTTATGATAACGGCAATCAGAGCGCCCCATGACAAACCTGCAGAAGCGTCAGAGTTTGCAAATGCGGTTGCAAGACTGAGATATGCTCCACTCTCTGCGTCAAAGAATCCTCCGGTATAAATCATACCGATAATACAGGAAGCAATAAGTATAACGATGGGGAGAATGAGGTCAAGCACTCTGCCCTTGGGTGAAACTTCCTCATCCTGAGTTTCAACATGGTTATCGTCAGAGAAAAGGTCACCATTCAATGCATTCATTTCATGACGGCGCATCGGGCCGTAATCAAACTTCATAAGTGCAATTGCAACAACCATAACGATTGTGAGCAATGAATAGAAGTTATAAGGAATTGCACGTACGAAATAGGTCAATCCGTTTTCTTCACCAACAACGCTTGTTACAGCCGCTGCCCACGATGAAATCGGAGCGATCATACAAATCGGCGCTGCCGTAGCGTCAATGATATAAGCAAATTTTGAACGTGAAATCTTGTGGCTATCCGTTACGGGACGCATTACGCTACCAACTGTAAGACAGTTGAAATAGTCATCAATAAAGATAAGCACACCGAGAACGAACGTTGCCAACTGAGCACCTGCACGTGTTTTTACGTGTTTCTTTGCCCAACGGCCGAACGCCGCAGAGCCACCCGCAGAATTGACGAGCGCAACCATAATGCCAAGCAACACAAGGAAGATAAGAATACCTGCATTCCAGCTGTCTGCAACGTTGGAAATCAAGCCATCATTTACAATCGCGTTAAATGCACCAACAATGTTGAAATTGGAATAAAGCAGCGCACCTGCGAGAACACCGATGAACAATGAACTGTAAACCTCTTTTGTAACAAGAGCAAGGACAATTGCAATCACGGGCGGTGCAAGTGCCATTACGGTGCTGTAATAATTACTGTCAGCAGTCTCTGTACCAACGCCGCTGCCTTCACACAACTCACAAACCACAGCGTCACACATACCTGTACCGCCACACTCATCACACTTAAGGTTGTGTTGTCCGGGCAATACGATTGAAAGCACAACAAACACTGCTAACAACGCAACGACGGCAACTATCTTGCCAATCAATTTCTTTTTCATTTTTTGCCTCTCCTTCTTAAAACAAAAATTGCCGCGGAGAATACTCCGCGGCATTGAAATACAAGCCGAAAGTAGCGCTCCACAAAAAGTGACAATCCCGGACATATTCTGCCCCAGGACCAACCCGTAAACGAAGGAAACCGGATACGGATTTCGGCGGCAAAGCCCTTTCACCGCAGCGTTTCCTCGCTCTGACGCGGCTACTGATGCTTTCCGCACCTCTACTCACAGACTGATTATAACCTAACGACAGTATGGTGTCAATAACGATATCGAAAAACGTCGTAAAATATAGATAACATATAAAATAAAACGGCTGATTTTGTCAGCCGTTTTTGTTTGATTAAATAGCCAGATTGAGAAGATTTGCAGCAATCTGAAAATAAATGACAAGTGCAAGCGCATCAACGATTGTTGTGATAAACGGACTCGCCATTACTGCAGGGTCAAGATGGGCACATTTTGCAAGAATCGGAAGTGTGCATCCGACAACCTTTGCAATAAGCACAGTTGCAACAAGGGTTATTGAAACAACAAGCGCAAGCGGCACATCGTAACCATCAATGAGAAGAATCTTTCCGAAAGTTGCAACACCAAGCACTACACCGCACAAAAATGCAACGCGGATTTCTTTCCAGATAACTGTGAAGATGTTGCCGATTTTGATTTCACCAAGGGACAGACCACGGATTACGGATACAGATGCCTGTGAGCCACAGTTACCACCGGTATCCATAAGCATCGGAATAAACGCTGTGAGGGCAACCTGAGCCGCCAGAGCATCCTCAAAAGCACCAATAATCTTACCCGTAAACGTTGCAGAAATCATAAGGAGTAAGAGCCACGGAATACGTCGCAGCCACGTTTCAAAAACACCCGTCTTGATGTATGGCTTATCACCAGGGGTAATAGCCGCCATCTTTTCGATATCCTCCGTTGCCTCTTCTTCAAGGACGTCAATAGCATCGTCGAATGTTACGATACCGACAAGTCGGTTTTCGCTGTCAACAACGGGAAGCGCGATAAGACCGTAATGCGAGAATTTCTGCGCAACGCTCTCTTTATCGTCATGCGTTCCTGCGCAAATAATATTCTCTTCCATAATGTCATCAATGATATCTTCCTTATCGGCAAGGAGAAGAGATTTTACGGTGACAACACCGAGCAGGCGTCTGTTATCGTCCGTGACGTAACAAGTGTAAATTGTTTCCTTATCAATACCTGTACGACGGATTCTCAAAAAAGCGTCATCAACCGTCATACCAGTGCGCAGACTTACGTACTCGATAGTCATAAGGCTTCCTGCGCTCTCCTTGGGGTATTTCAGGATTGAGTTGATCATCTTTCTTGTGTCAGGGTCGGTGTGGGAAAGAATACGTTTTACAACGTTTGCGGGCATTTCTTCAACGAGGTCAACGGTATCGTCAAGAAACAACTCATCAAGCACTTCACGAAGTTCGTTATCACTGAATGCGACAATCAACTGCTCCTGCAAGTCCGTATCAATCTCAACAAAAACCTCCGCAGCAAGTTCTTTGGGCAAAAGTCTGAACGCGAGCATAAACTGCTTTTCATCAAGTTCATTGAAAAGTTCCGCAATATCGGCAGGGTTCATATCACACAAAATTTCACGAGTTTGCGCAAACTTCTTTTCTTCAAGCAAATCTGCAACGGTATCAAGCATTTTGACTCTCCCCTTTCTCAAAAAAATAAAGCCTGCTATTACAATAACAGCAGGCAGAAATAAGACAAAAAGATTGTCCTTCCGTTCAAGTTTTAGCTTCGCAGGGCAATGAAGCGGCGTTAGATTATGCCTTGAATTCGACATAGCCTGTTAACCAG
>JAZQTF010000111.1:0-16621 GCA_045630445.1 Acutalibacteraceae bacterium | reverse complement strand
GCAGTGCGTGTGATGCGATAATAATGTTTCGGTACCCCTTACAGGGGTTAAGCCGGTAATATCCCCTTATAGGGGCAGTGCAAACCACCAGTTGAACTGGTGGTTTTGAATTGCAAATAAAAAACCGCTCTCATCGCTGGGGGCGGTTTTGCTTTTATTAAAATTCAATCACGGACAGTTTCCAGCCGATTTCGGCGTACTGTTTTGCAATATACCATTCGCCGTCAATCTTGACCGCGGTGAAGTTGAGATAGCCGTTTGTTTCGGACTTCGGACCTTTGATAGTGTATGTAAGATAAACGTCATACGCTCTTGTCACCTTTGTGGGCTGACCGAGTGCGTTTTCAAGGTCTGCGGTAATTTCGTTACGGGTGTCATCGTCAAGTGCTTCGTCGGAGATGATTTCATAATCAATGGACCAGTCTTCTCCAAAATCTTCGCTCATCCTGCTGTGCACTTCTTTTGACCCGTCAAGGAGATAATTCTCAATTATATGCTCGGCGGTTGTGAATGTGCTGTCCATCGCGGAATAATTCCTGATAAGCATATCCCATATCTGCGGAGGATAAATGCTCTCAATTGTTTCCACTGTCGGATTCTGCACAAGTGCAATTGATTTTTTGATTGCGGATGAGTAGTTGTTGCTCCACGCCCAACACACAAGTGCCAGAACGATTGCAACAACCATCACTATCGCAGCGGTAATCCTGACGGGTGTCAGGTTGCGTTTGCGTTTCGGTTGCTCAGGGGCTGCAACAACCTGCCCGGTCTGCACTGTGATTTCTTCCTGCGGTGCAACTTCAAAGCCGAGTTTTGCCATCAATTCATCAACCTGCGGCACGAGCGCGTCCGTATCAGAATTGTTATAAATCACCATGTCGGAATTTTCAATAAAGAATTCATCGGGTTTCTGCGCCTGAATTCTTGCAAGGGCGGTTTCTCTGCTGATTGAATCGCGGCAGGTGATGCGCTCAATTCTTGTTTCCGTATCCGCAAGGACGGATAGGATGAATGTGCAGAATTTTTCTGCTCCCGCTTCAAAAAGCTGGGGCGCGTCAATGATGATTTTTGTTTCACCCGATTCGGTAAGAGTTGCGATTTCTTTCTCAATCAGAGCAAGAATCGCGGGGTGGGTGATTGCGTTGAGTTTGTCAAGGCTTTCCTTGTCAGCAAACGCCTTTGCGGCAAGCGCACTGCGGATGAGTGCACCGTTTTCATCAATAATATCATCGCCAAAAGTCTCACAAAGAGTTGCAAGGGTGGGGCTGCCGGTTTCGGTAACCTTACGCGCCGTCTTGTCGGCATCAATTATTGAGAAGCCCTTTTGTCGCAGGATATGACCGACGGTGCTTTTACCCGCGCCGGTTGGCCCTGTCATACCGATTACAATAACTTCACTCATATCATAACTCCACAAATTTATTTTCTGCCGTTTTGAGAAGCCTTGATTTAACCGCAAGGCTCAATGAATCGTCACCCCTGGGGCAACGCATAAAAACGGTTGAAACATCAAGTTTTTCAAGTTCTCTCAATGCGGAGAACAATCGTTTACCAAGTGCGACGGGGTTATCGGAATCGCCAAGGGAAACGCACGGGCAGGAGAACAGACTCTCCTCACCGTCAAAACACAGCACCGCACAGTTGTCAGCACCGCGTACATAATCAACAAATTTATCAATATCTGCATCAATGACAAATGCGGATTTGCCGATTGAATAATGCTTGTGCGCACTTGCGGGGGCAGCGGTGTCATCAAACTCCACAACGCCTATTGCTTCCTCAATTTCTTTGACACCAACCGAGCCAAGACGCAGAATCTTCGGCGGAGTGCAAAGCATATTGATAACCGTTGACTCAATGCCAAGTTGCAGTTCGCCACCGTCAACAACCGCGCTTACCCTGCCGTCCATATCGTCAAGCACGTGGGCGAGAGTTGTCGGACTCGGTGAGCCTGAGCGGTTGGCACTTGTTGCAACAATGGGCACACCTGATGCGCGGATGATTGCCCTTGAAATATCGTTGTCGGGCATACGCAAAGCGATGGTGTCACTGCCTGCGGAAACTTTTGCGGGAATACAAGCGGCACGACGGAGCACCATTGTAAGCGCACCGCTCCAGAATTTCGCTGCAAGCACGCGTGCGCTGTCGGGCACATCCCTTGCATATTTGTCAAGGTCGCTTTCGTCGCATATATGAACGGTGAGCGGATTGTCATTCGGACGGTTTTTCGCTCTGAAAATTCCGTCAACCGCATCCGCATTCAGCGCGTTTGCGGCAAGTCCGTACACCGTCTCCGTCGGTATTACGCAAAGTTCACCGTCACGCAGCATCCTGCCGACAACGTCAACGTCCTTGCTGTCAGGTGAACTGATTGAAAAAACTTTCATTTTAATTACTCCTGAGAGGACTGCAACTTCTCCGCGGTGTCAGCAGTGATGAGCGCGTCAACAATCTCATCAATGTCACCGTTGAGAATTGATTCAATTCTGTAAAGTGTAAGGCCGATTCTGTGGTCGCTCACACGTCCCTGCGGATAGTTGTATGTGCGGATACGCTCACTTCTGTCACCCGTACCAACCTGCAACTTACGCTCGCCTGCAATCTGCTCGGTCTGCTTCTGCATCTCTGCTTCAAGAATTCTTGAGCGGAGAACCTTCATAGCCTTTTCTTTGTTCTTGTGCTGGCTTCTCTCGTCCTGGCATTCAACAATTGTGCCTGTCGGGATGTGAGTGATGCGGATTGCGGATTCGGTCTTGTTTACGTGCTGACCGCCTGCACCGCCTGCGCGGTAGGTGTCAATCTGCAGGTCAGCGGGGTTGATTTCAACGTCAACTTCTTCCGCCTCGGGAAGTACCGCAACGGTAACTGTGGAGGTGTGGATTCTGCCTGAACTTTCAGTTTCGGGCACACGCTGAACTCTGTGAACACCGCTTTCAAATTTAAGTCTTGAATATGCGCCGTCACCGTCAATCATAAAACTTACTTCACGGAAACCGCCAAGACCTGTTTCGTTTGAACTGAGCATTTCTGTTTTCCAGCCCTTGCTCTCCGCGTACATTGAGTACATTCTCAGAAGGGAGTTTGCAAACAGAGCGGATTCCTCACCGCCCGCACCTGCGCGGATTTCAACAATAACGCTACGGTCATCGTTGGGGTCACGGGGGAGGAGGAGAATTTTAAGTTCCTCATTGATAACTTCAAGTTGTTCTTTTGAGGAAATGTATTCTGCTTCAACCATTTCTTTGAAATCTTTTTCAAGGCCGCCTTCATCAAGGAGCATCTTTGCTTCTTCAAAAGCAGCCTGCACAGCCTTGTATTCGCGGAACTTTTCAACAACGGGTGTCAGCTGCTTGAGTTCACGCATCAGCTTTTTGTAGGTGTCCATATCAGCCACAACGTCGGGCTGACAGATTTTGTCATTAACTTCTTCAAATCTCTGCTCAACTGAAAGCAATTTGTTAAACATAATTAAGTCACAAACCTTTACTGTAATATTATTTGAGTGATAAACGGGGGCTAATCTTCATCGCGGCGGATTGACTTGATGTTTTTTGTAATCTTTGACCTTGCAACCATAACTTCATGACCGCAACCGCAACATCTGATTCTGAAATCCATTCCGATTCGCAAAACGGAAAAGGATTTTGAGCCGCAGGGATGTGGTTTCTTCATATCAATAATATCTCCGACACGGACATCCATACTTACGCCCTCCTTCTTAAAACTTCATTATACAAAAAAATTTTGAATTTTGCAACTATATAAATATTATATAGGTATGATGAGAAAAAACGCATAAATTTTTTCGTTGAATTGAACAGTATTGAAGTGCGGTTTTTGTTCAGTTATAATAAAAATAAAAATTTTCAAAAATTCTGAGTAAGTTTTTGGCTTTTCAAACGACTAATATATAGAAGGAAAAATTCCTTTTGTGGAAAGGGGAGCAAATTTAACTTGGGTAACGGGGCAGAAAACTACCGCCGTTTCCTTGAAGGTGATGACGAGGGAATCGTTGAGATAATCCGTGAATACAAGGACGGACTGATTCTTTATCTCAACGGTTACGTTGGAAATATCAGTGTCGCAGAAGATTTGGTTGAGGACACATTTTTCAGGATTGTAACAAAGAAGCCGAAATTCTCGGGCAGAAGCAGTTTCAAAACGTGGCTTTACGCAATCGGGCGCAACGTTGCGCTTGACAATCTGCGTAAACGTAAACATTCTGCGGAGCAATCGGCTACGGACGGAGAAAAAACTTTGAAAGAAAGTGCGGCTTTTGAAAGGGCATATCTTGTGAATGAGATGAAAATTATGCTCCACAAAGCGATGCGCAATATCCCTGCGGAGTATCGCAGAGTGTTGCATCTTAAATTCTTTGAAGGGTTTTCAAACGGAGAAATCGCAATCATTCTCGGCAAGAGCGTTGCGCAGGTAAACGCATTGATGTACCGCGCAAAGCAGACGCTCAAATCTGAACTTGACAGGGAAGGCTTTGAATATGAAGGACTATAAGGAATTGGCGCAACGGGTCCTTGAGCGCAGGGACAAATACGTTGCCGCAAAGAAACAAAAACGGAAAAAGAGGATAAAATATGCAAACATCATCTGCGGTGTTGCGATGGTGGCGCTTGCGATTGCACTGACAAACCCCGAATTGTTCGGGATTGAGATGAGCGTAAACAACCCGGGTGGCTATCACGGCTCGCACACACCGGGCAACTCAGGCACGATTGACGTTGAGTACGATGAGCCGACAACGTCAGTGCCCGTAACAACAACCCCTCCGCCCGTAAACATTGTCACAACAAAGCCGACCGGTTCAATCCCGGTGCAGGGCGGGCTTTGTGGCGGTGAGATGATTGCGCAGTATGCGCTCAGCGGAGGAGAATACGTCAGCGACTGGGTGAGTGATGGCGACAAGGTCTATATGCTCATTGGCGGCACAAACAAGTGCATCCTGCTTGACACAAACTCGGGACAGATTCTTTGTGAATTATCCCTTGCGGAGAAAGCGGTGAAAATCCGCGTTGTCGGTGATGAATTGTGGGTTAGTGTCCCATCGTGGAAATCGGTTATGATTTATGACAAGTCAACGCTTTCCTTACTGCGACAGATGAGGCTTGATACAGAAATCATAAACTTTGACGTTGGTGAAAAATACCTTGTCTATACCGATTCGCAGCAGGGCGGCAATCTTTACCGCTATGAATTAAGCACGGGCAAAACGATCAGGACGAAGAATATCGGCTATTATCAGCCTGAAATCCTGCTTGACGAGAAAGGTGGTGCAATCTTCCTCGGAGACAGCGGCACAATGGGCGGCAGAGTTTACCGCCTCAATCTTGAAACGCTGACGGTGCAGTCAAGGTTTATCAAGGACAATTACGGCTATTGTAACACGCAGCGTAAAATGTTCCTTGCCGATGACGGACTTTATTGGGGCGTTTACAGGCTTGACAAAGCCAACGTTTCAAAAATGCTGATGAGTTACGCCTCCTCAAATCAGCAGGGAATATTCTCACACAATGAGCAGTTCACGGTGCTGACAAACGGCGTTTATCTGCGTGGCGGCAAAAAGGTAATCGGCTTTGACACTCAATGGACAATGGCGGAAATCACCCCGTCGGGTAACGCAGTTTTTGCTTATGGTGACGGATTCTATGTGCTAAAAAACTGGTCGGACAGTGTAAGCAGTATTATGGAATAAAGGGGAGCAGAAATGATGAAAAGATTTTTAGCGTTTACTATAAGCGTGGCGGTGCTTGTGTCGGTTATGTCGGTTTTTGCCGGATGTGATAATGACAGCTCCTCCAAAAGCACAAGCGCCGCTACTACTACAACGGCACTTACAACAACCACAATGCAAAACGTCACATCAACCACGCAGGAAATTACTTCCAATGACCGCACGTTACATACAACAGCCGTGGTTGACAAAACAACAACCGATAATACAACAACTACAACGGGCAAGAAGACCACAACCACAACAACGAAAAATTCAACAACCTCCACAACCGCAAACAGCACAACAACCTCAAAATATATGCAGGTAATCGTTGGCGACAGCGCGTGGGAGCAGGTAATGCTGTATCAGACAATTGAGTTGAGTTCCAGTTATGAACTTGTTTGTGACTGGCTTGTTGATGGCAACTATATCCACATGATAACCTACAACTATAACCGTTATCTTGTAATGGACATGGATACCGGCAAACTTGTGCGGAAGGTTGCGCTACCCGATATGCCAAAAACTATACAACTCGTCGGCGACGAGTTGTGGATTGGCTTTGAGGAGTTAAAGACAATTAAGATTTATGACCTCGGAACGGGTGAATTCAAGCGTGATATGGTCTTTGAGAACTATGTGAGCAAATTTATTGTCTATGGTGATTATCTGTTCTATTCACAAGCCAAATCGCTACCCAGACAGGTCTATCAATACAATCTGAAAACGGGCGTGACATCAACAAAATGGTTTGACGTAGGTGGAACAAGACACAACTTCGCGATAAATCCCGGTGAAAACCTGATTTATGTCTGCGGCTCAGGCTCAACGGGCTGCTACCTGTATGCGCTGGATATCAATACGCTTGCAACCGTAGCAAAATATCCGACCATGGTTGCAAACTCGGGCGGAGTTTATTACAGCAACGGTGCAGTTTACTGGGCGGGCAAAAAACTCAACGCAAAAACACTTGAGGTTGAACTTGAATATCAGCGTATTGACTCCTCGTCCAGTTGGCTCTCCACATCCTGCGCTGCATACGGCTTTGTGATTACGGGCGGCGGACTTTATCGCCACAATAATCCTATAAGGCTGTGCAAGTCCCCCGGCGGATCTGCGGAATTTCTTAAGGATGGCAGAATTGTTTCCTTCAGAAGTTATATTGACAGCAAGGGCGTTCAGCATAATGAATTTAATATCGGCTTTAATATCTTTGCGTAAAAGGAGAGTTAATGATGAAAAGAATATTGTCTTTTGTAATGTGTTTTGTGATGCTTGTTTCTCTTGCGTCCA
Organism: Acutalibacteraceae bacterium; assembly: GCA_045630445.1. Lineage (GTDB taxonomy): Bacteria > Bacillota > Clostridia > Oscillospirales > Acutalibacteraceae > RGIG7273. The sequence goes on along the minus strand of JAZQTF010000111.1, from coordinate 9,600 downwards.
TTCTTTCTGCTTGTGATGGGGAAACGGAAACAACCACAACTTCATCTGCAACAACCAGTGAAAGCACAACAAACACAACCGAGGTTACAACAACTGAAAGCACAACAACCACTGACACAACAACCACTGACACAACAACGGAAATCACCACAACAACCAAAACGCAGGGCGACACAACAACCAAGAATCAGACCCCCGTTTCAAATTCCCCGTTTGACAATAAGAAATGTGTGCTTATGCACGTAAGGAGTTGGGATGATGACACTGTCAGGGGCAAAACAATGCAATGCGTCAGGACGGCTGCGGGAGTGTTGAGCAGTTCGGTCGACAGTGATGTCTACGTTGAATTCGGTGAGGGCACAACCATTTACTACGATGACGGCAGAGCGCCGCTGCATCGCAGACCCACTAACGGATATTTCCCAAGAGACACGTGGCTGCTTGTTGCGGTCGACTCCGCACCTTACGGATTGTTCGGCATCAAATCAACCGCTGTAAAAGTGCTCACAACGTGGGAGGACCGCCTGACGCTGACAATGCGCTACATAGAAAATAATCCGAATCTTAAAACAACTTACACAAAGATAGATATTGCAGACGGATATTGCAAAGAGATTCTGGCTTATGAAAGCGATGGCGATAATGTTTATGCACTTCTTTCTCCCGGCAGATTGATTGAAATCAATTCAAAAACGGGTCAGATTACAAAGGATGCGCCGCTTTCACCCGAGCCGTATGAGATGAGAATTTACGGCAATGAAATCTGGGTGTCGTTCGGTAAGGAAAGAGTTATTGCCGTCTTTGATAAGTCGACTCTTGACATCGTCCGTACGATAACCGTGCCAAAACCTGTCTTTTCATTTGACGTTTATAACGATTATCTGTACTATGCGGATTCTGCTGACTGGGGCTATGCTTACCGTTACAATATGTCAACGGGACAGAATGATTTGTTTAATGGTGATTGGAGATTCCATCAGGCAGAAGTGCTTGTCAACACACAGGCAAACTGTGTTTATGTTGCTGAAACGGATAGTTCTGACTCTATGATTATCGCGTTTGACCTTGAAGGGCTTTCATATCTTCACAGCACAAGTCAGGCGCACAGTGGTGTACCCAATATTGAGATTTATAACGGTATGATGTACTGGAGTTATTACAGGCTTGACACCACAAAACTGTCAACCAAAAAGAAATATATGGAGGTTGACTTCAAGGGTGTATTCAGCGTGACGAGCAAATATATTGCGGCATCGGACGGAATTTATGACAGAAGTTCATTGACGCTTGTAAATTCTATGCAAAATGCAACGGGCACCTTTACAATCATCACAAAAAGTGGTAATATTGTCATGTGGAGAGCCGGTGCAATCCACATCGCGACAAAAAAATAAAACATTTTAAGGAGAAATTATTATGAAAAAGAGTTTATCAATCGTACTCGCACTTGTTCTTGCACTCAGTGTTGTTATGCTTTTCTCAGGCTGCGGTATTGAAAAAAAGGTTGTCGGCACTTGGAAAACAACAGTTGACTTTACTGACAGTGTAAACGAAATGTTCACCGCAGAGGGCGGCGAAGAGATGGCAGAATACTTCACAATCAAGGATTTCAAGTTTGATGTTGTGCTCACAATCAATGAGGACGGCACTTACAAAATGTCTGCTGATGAAACTTCCATCAAAACCGCAATGACAAGCATCAGCACTCAGGTAACAGATGGTATGGTAAAAATGCTTGAGGACCTTTTCAAGGAGTCCGGCATTGAGATGACCGTTGAGGAGTACCTTGATATGCAGGGTATGACAATGGATGACCTCACAAAAGAAATGATGGAATCCTTCAATGAAGAGGATTTCTCAGATATGGAGTCCGAGGGTACATACGTTATTGAGGACACAAAACTCAAGTTGACAGAGGTCAGCGAAGACGGCACTTCCACAACTGACGTTTACGAATATGTTGACGGCACAATCAAGGTTGTTGAACTCGGCGGTCTTGACGGTGACGACGAAGAAACACAGATGCTCAAGGATGTGCTTGGCGATCTTGTTTTCAAAAAGGCATAATTACTGACTAAAATAAAAACTCCGCAAGGCTCACGTTTTGCGGAGTTTATCTTTACTGATGGTGGGGGATTAAAATGTTTTTCAAAAGGGTTGCTTCTTTTGCTGTCGCAATCGTGATATTGATGAGTGTTTGTGTCAGCGCGTTTGCTCTGGGTGCGCCGCTTGGCGATAGATATAATGCGGAAACTTATAGTTTTGTTCTGCCCGATAACGCCGTTTTCAAAGCTGAAAATGACACGCTCACGGATTTGGATGATGACGTCAAAGCATTTGTTATGGTGAAGGTTGACAAAAACACAAATGACCTCAGGCCGAGCAACGTTGATATTCCGCGTTACAAAAATTCCGTTGCGGCTGATATTAAAAACTTGTTCAAGGATGTTGATGAGTATTGCGAATTGGTAAGCGTTGATTCAGACCTTGAGGAAATCGGCAATTACAACGTTGTCAAAACCGCTGCAAAAATGAACGTGACCTACCTTGGCAGGATAGCTCCCGTCAGTATTCATATCTATGTTGTGATGACAAAGAATTACGTCCATTATTTTTATGTTGTGGGTTATGATGAGGGCGGCACGGAATCCTATGCGGACGGCATAGCGCAGACAATCGTTGTCGATGACGAGGATGTAAAGGACGGATTTTTCCAGCGTTATATTGTAAAATTCGTTACAAGCCGTTGGTTTCGCCGTATAGTAATCGTAGTTGTCGGTGCGCTGGTTGGCCTGTATTATTATTTCAGAAAGCTGACGCCCAAGGAGCGCAAGGGTCTTGCGGATGACGGCAAAACAGTTGACGGAATGACGCAGGCAGAGCGCAGGATTTACCTTGAGCAGCAACGCCTCAACCGTGAAAATGATGAAATCTCCCACGCTTGTGAAAACTCAAATACGGACGATGAATAATAAAAAAGGAGCGGCGTGATTGCCGTTCCTTTTTTCGTCCGTGTCATCCTGAGCGGTGATAAGTGATAAGTGAGAGGTGATAAGTGATAAGTTATTATGCTTTGCTCTGCAAAGCATAATAAAAACCCCCGCATTTCTGCGGAGGTTAAATTCATCAACTATTTCTTTGAATATCCACCCGATGTGAGTGTGATGTCAGTCGCTTCCATTGAAAGCGTTGAGTCGCTTGCCGCTGCGATGATTGACAAGTCCATCAGTTTCTGCACATTTGCGGGATTGTCAAGACCTTCGCAACGCACTGCAACTATGTAATAATCATCCGTTGAGTATGATGTAACAGTAACGTAACTCAGCTCTGCCGCGTCTGCAAAAGCGCCATCCATTGAGTCGGCAACTTCAAGTTTCTGTGTTTCTGTCAGGTTGCCGATGTAGAGATAAACCGTCTCGCGCATTTCCTTTATAATGTCGCCATCGTAACCGTATTCAAGCACGTCGATTGTGCCGTCAGTAAGTGTGAGCGCGTACGCCGCGGTTGACGGAGTGGAGAACAATGCGGGTGTATGCGCAACGTTCTGGTCAAGGAAAATCTTGTCATAATCGGGGCGTGTTGTGGTTGTGCGCTTTGTTGTTGTGGTTGTTGTCGCGTCAGCAAGGAGTGAAGTTGTGGTTGTTGTGTCTGTGTCACCACAAGCGGCAAAAACAGTTGCAACAACTGCAAGCGCAAGAATTATCATCAATATCTTTTTAATCATTTTTCGGGTTCCTTTCTGTGTTGGATTGTTTTTACTATTCTATCACTTTACACACTTCAAGTCAAGGCGTGCGACTTGACAATGACGGACACGGCGTGTAAAATTAAATGCGGAATCTTCCAACAAACTATATTGATAATTACAGGAGTGAGTAATGAAGAAGATTGTAATTTTTTGTCTTGTGTTGGCGACAATCATCGTTGTTGCGGGATGTGGCACGAAAAATGTTGACGAAAACGGCACAACAACCACCAATGTTTCAACACTTTCAACATATCTTTCAACAACTGATACAACAACGCTTGTCAGCGATGTGGAAAATTCAACATCAGTTTCTGATAATACCACAACAGTTCAGACAACTACTACCAGAATTGAAACAACCGTAACAACAACCACCACAACCTCCGTCACAACCACAAAAAATCCTACAACTCTCACCCTTGACGGTGGCTTTGATTACGAGATACTTTAACAAACCGGATCAATACACAAAAAGCACCCGCGATGCGGGTGCTTTTTTATTTTAGTAAATAGATTTATAATTCTGGAAATTATTAGCAGATACCTGCAAACGGGTCAAGAGCAGAGCCCTTGTCGTTGGGGGGATACGGTGACGAAGAAGATAATATAGAATTACAAAAATACTGACAAATTGAAAACAACGTTTTTACTCTTTGGCGGCAATATTGATATGTCATCCTGAGCGGAGTGCGACAGCACGAAGTCGAACCCGTCAGGGCGATGCGTCAGCATCGGGATCTGATAATTGGATTTATGCCATTTTTTCGCCCGAGATCCCAAACGGCATATTTGCCGTTTGATCCTCGTTACACTCGGATTTCGACTTCGCTCAGGATGACACGGGCGAAGAAAGGGGGAATCCTGTTACCGCAAGGCTTTTTTTGCGCGTATAATTTGGCGGTTGAAAAGGTGCGGCTTTTATGATATAATCATGCCAAAGACGGATTTTATCCGTCAACTTCGTTGTGTGCATTTTTCTCAATGCAGAATATGAATCATCAGGGAGGCATATCTTTATGAAATGTATGAATAAAATCACAGCGTTTGTTTTGTCAATCGTGCTTGTTCTGCTCATCGTGCCGTTTGGCGCGTTTGCTGACAGTGTTGCGGTGACTGACGTTACCTACACCGTGGAGGATGGCGTGATTTACTTCAAGGTCACAACCCTTGACGGTTATAATCGTGTCAAGGTCACAACCGCTGACAATCCGGGCGGCAGCCTTGCGGTTGGCACAAAGGCGGTTGACAATGGTGACGGCACTTTCACCTGGACGGTAAAACTCACCGCTCCCGAAACTGCAACCGATTACGTCTTTGACGCAAGAACAACTGCCAACAAATACACAAAGACCTATTATTCTCTCACATACACTCCCGTAGTGGAGGAGCATACAGTCAAATCCGTTGATTACACAGTTGATTCAGGCGTTGTGTATTTCAGCGTTGTGACAGGCGTAGGCTATGACAGAGTTAAAATTGCGCTCAAAGCAACTCCGTCAACTGCAATCGCGGTCGGCACAAAAGCGGTTGACAATGGCGACGGCACATTCACCTGGACAGTAAAGGTAAATGACCCCAAAGCGGTGACAGATTATGTCTTTGACGCAAGAAGCACTGAAACTGCAAAATATACAAAGGATTATTTTGATTTCACTTACACTCCTGTTGAGGAGCCGCAGAAAGCGGTAACGGGTGTTACAGTTGATGAAAAAGATGGTTATCTCTATTTCGGCGTTGTGACAGGTGCAGGCTATGACAGAGTTAAAATTGCTCTCAAAGCAACTCCGTCAACCGCAATCGCAGTCGGCACAAAAGCAACCGACAATGGTGACGGCACTTTCACATGGGAAGTAAAAATCGCTGACCCGAAAGTTGCAACTGATTACATCTTTGATGCGCGAATCGCATCCGAACTTAAATACACAAAGGATTATTTTGATTATTCCTATACTCCCGTTGCTGCACCCGAAAAAGCGGTAAAGAGTGTTGAAAGTTATATTGAAGCAGGTATGCTTTATTTCAAGGTTGTCACAGGTATGGGTTACGACAGAGTAAAGGTTGCCCTCAAAGCAACTCCGTCAACCGCAATCGCAGTCGGCACAACACCCGCGGACAACGGAAACGGCACAGTTACATGGACTGTAAAAATTGCAGACCCCGAAAAAGCGGAGGATTACATTTTTGATGCGCGAATCGCATCCGAACTTAAATATACAAAGGATTACTTTGATTATTCCTATGTACCCACAGTTGTAGCGCAGCCGTTCAAATCCGTCAGTGCGGAGTTTGTTTCGGGCTACGTTGTTGTAACCGTAATTACGGACAACATCTTCAACCGTGTCAAGATTGCAACACCTGACAATCCGACAGGTTACGTCAAATATACTGACACTTACACAGACCTTGGCAACGGCACTTACAGCTGGGTGCTCAAGTTTGCAGACCCCGGCGTTGAAACTCAGTATTTGCTTGACGGCAGATACACCGCAACAAACCGTTACGCAAGGGAAGATTATGCTTACACACTTGTTATTGAGGACACAACCGTTATCAAGTCCGCATCCGTTGAGGTTGTTGACGACAAGGCAGTATTTACAGTTGTCACAAGCAACAAATTCAACCGTGTAAAGGTTTCTTACGCAAGCGATGCGACAGGAAATATCAAGTACACAAACAATTTTGAAACTCTTGAAAACGGTGACAGACAGTGGGTTGTAACCATTGACGCGCCGCAGGAAACAACGGAATATTGCATTGATGCAAGACTTATTTCAACCAACAAATACACCAAGGAGTTTTATAACTGCACTCTTGAAATTGAAAACGAGCCGACAGTGAATCCGTTTGTTGAGTCATCCGTGAGTGCGGGCGCGTTTTACGTAAACATCTCCGTTGCAACAACTGTTGATTGCGACCATATTGTTATCACTTACGTTGAAAACGGTGAAACAAAGACGGTGACAGTGCTTATGGACAGTGAACTTGATGGCATCAGACTTTTCATCTGCTCCATTGACCGTCCCGCAACCGAAACCGAATTTGCAATCGGTATGTGCAACGAAAACGGCAAACTTCTTGCAACAGAAACAATCAGATATTACGGCGGTTTTGACCACGAAATTCTTCCGTAAAAATAATTGAACGGAGTTGACGCAAGGTGAAATTTATGAGATCGTTTTTCGCGGTTGTGCTTGTGTGCGTGATGCTCGCGGGCATTGGTATCACCGCGTTTGCACAGGACAGTGCAACTTATACTTTCAACTTGCCCGAGGGTTTTTCCCTTGTTGATGAAAGGGATGGCGCAGACGTTTATGCAAACGATGATGTGATTATCAGCGTCGGTGTCAGCATCAATGCTTCGGAAAACAAAGTTAATCCGAGCGATGCTGATGATGCGTATATGCAAAGCTTCAAATCGCAGGTTGAACACAGCGTAAAGGACGGTTATTCATCCGTTGAGATTGTGCGCAGTGACGTTGCGTTTGCGGAGTTTGGCGCGTACGATGCAATCAGGTCTTACATCGAATGTAAGTACTTTGCGTTTGATAGCAGTTATATTATGTGTTATCAGGTTTGCTATCTCTTTGAAACGGAAAATTATATCCACGTTTTCACCGTAACGAGTGATGCGGATATCACAGAGGTTGCGGATGAACTTGTAAAATCATTTGTAATTTTTGATGAGCCCGTAAAGGCGGAAGGTTTTTTCAGCAGATTTTTTGACAGCATTTATGGCAGCATCCTTGTCGGCGCGGGAATCGGCGTTGTGGTCGGAATCGTGCTGATGCTTATCAACAAGGGCAAATTCACCGCAAGGGTGGAGCAGATGCTTGAAGAGGTTGATGAAGAAACTTCTGAATCATCGGATGAAACAACCGATAATACTCCGCAAACCCCACAGGACGAAGAATAAAACAATAAGACAAAATCAAAAGGAACGGCAGAGATGCCGTTCCTTTTTTTGCCCGTTTGGTTTTTCCGAAATTATGACGGACGGCCAATGGCCGCCCCTACGCACAAAACCAAAATCATCTTGTAGGGGGCGACCTGCGTGTCGTTCCGTTAAATATTGATGCAAACTGAAATGTTTGTTCGTAGGGGGCGACGTCCCCGACGCCCCGAATATGTGCGGTAAACAGAAATTTTCAATAAAAATCCTGCCGTTTGCGTTATACCTATTTATAATATATATAATACGCGCGTGGGAGTTTTGGCGTAAACAACCTATATATGTGCATCTTTTACAACCCAAAACGTATATGTAGTTGACCGTTTGTTAAAACGGCACAAGATATTGGACGAATTCGCCGATGCTTGATATATCAACGAAAAACGGCAAAAAAAATTTAAAAAATATGCAAAAAACACTTGCATTTTGCATATCGTTATGTTACAATAATCGGGCGTGACTATGACTGCACGAATGATATGCGATGATTCGGGAGGTGGCTGCCCTCTGAGGCAGGAAAATTTCCGAGGAGTATGTCCGATTTTAAACCGGGCGACAATGAATACCCGCAAGATTGCTGCGAATTTTCGCGGCAACTTGCCAGAGCGCTTTTAGCCAACCGGATAAGTTAAGTTAGATTACTATCCGGCTTTTTCAATGCAACGGGTGATACACCCGGAACTGTGTAAGGTTTTTAAGCGTTGCCCGCCAATATTTACTAGGAGGCGATTTTAATGGCAGTCAAAGAAAAAATCAGAATCAGACTTAAGGGTTACGATCACAACTTGGTTGATCAGGCAGCAGAGAAGATTGTTGAAACTGCAAAGCGCACAGGCGCTAAGGTTTCCGGTCCGGTACCGCTCCCGACAGAGAAAGAAATCGTAACAATTCTCCGCGCTGTACACAAGTACAAGGACAGCAGAGAGCAGTTTGAGCAGAGAACACACAAAAGACTCATTGACATTCTCAGACCGTCAAACAAGACCGTTGAGGCTCTGACAAGTCTTGAGTTACCCGCTGGCGTAGAGTTCGAAATCAAACTCTAATAACAAGCGGACAGGTCAAGTTGGCTAAGCCAACCAATAACCGAAGGAGGAAATGAAAATGAAAAAAGGTCTTATCGGAAGAAAACTCGGCATGACTCAGCTCTTCGACGAGAAGGGCAACGTAGTACCTGTAACAGTTGTTGAAGCAGGTCCCTGCGCAGTTGTGCAGAAGAAGACAATCGAGAACGATGGCTATGAGGCAGTTCAGATTGGCTTCGCAGACAAGAAGGCAAACAAGGTTACAAAGCCGATGGCAGGTCACTTTGCTAAGGCAGACGTAGCTCCCAAGAAGGTCCTCAAGGAATTCAGACTTGATGACATCAGCGCTCTCAACGTAGGCGACATCCTCAAGGCAGACGTTTTCGCGGCTGGCGACAAGGTTGACGTAGTTGGCACCAGCAAGGGTAAAGGCTGGGCAGGCGGTATCAAGCGTTGGAACCTCGGCAGACTTAAGGAATCCCACGGTTCCGGTCCTGTTGCAAGACACACAGGTTCAAACGGTGCTTGTTCTTATCCGTCCCGCGTATTCAAAGGCAAGAAGCAGAGCGGTCACTTGGGCCACGAGAGAGTTACAATTCAGAATCTTGACATTGTAACAGTTGACGCAGAAAACAACATCATCGCAATCAAGGGCGCAGTTCCCGGCCCGAAGGGCGGCATCGTTGTTATCGTTGACTCAATTAAAGCATAAGAAAGGAGTGAGTGTAAATGGCTAACTTTTCAGTAGTAGACGTAAACGGAAAGAAAGTTTCCGATATTGAATTGAGTGATGCAGTATTCGCAGTTGAGCCGAACAAGCATGCAATGCACCTTGCAGTTCTCAGCTACCTCGCAAATCAGCGTCAGGGTACACAGTC
>JAZQTF010000110.1:0-3150 GCA_045630445.1 Acutalibacteraceae bacterium | reverse complement strand
GTTTTTTCAAGGAGTTTTTTATTTTATTGTTTTGAATTTTCTTTCGCGGGAATAATTTATATAGTCGCTGAGCCAGAATGCAGGAATACACAACAAAAACCAAAGCACACAATACGGAAGACATATCTGACCCATAATATTCAGCGGCTCGGATGAATAATCCCACACGTTGAGTCTGAATTGCTTGTTGACAATTATTCCGCAGACAAATTCAACCGTTGTGATAACACCCGTACCGGCAAGGCATTTGAGCCATAGGGGAGAGCGGGACATGCGTCTTGAAAGCTTGTAAATAAGCACAAAGCAGACTCCGCCAATAACCGCCATTGTCCAGTGACTGTGACCGCGCCACAACAGTTCAACCGCGAAATATATAAACGCACCGATAAAGAAATTTTTAAAGCTTTCGTTTTCTTTCAATGACATATACATCAATCACCCGAAGGTAGTATCTGCATTTGTCAAAGAAAAATTTGTGTTAAATTGAGGAAAGAATGAGCTGCGCTACGTAAACCGCAACCGTTGACGCAACCGCAACAATGATAAGGCTACGGTTGAGAAGCGACAGAATAAGCGCAACCGCACCGCCGATACAAGCGGTTATAATGTTCTGCGTTGTTGCAATACTGTCAATGGAAACTGCGCTCTTTGTTGAGTAGAGAATACCGGGCACAATCAGCGCCGTCAGCACCGCGTACGGAATGTAGTTTAAAAAAGAATAAAGATATTTGTTTTTGAGTTTTTTGCGGAAAAGAACAAGGGGAATTGCCCTTATAAGATATGTCGTGATTGCCATAACCGCAACCGCAAGGAGAAGATATAAGTTATTCATTGAAATCCTCCATCTCCTGCGGGAAAAGGATTGCGCCGATAGCGGCAGCAACAATTCCGCTTATGATAACCGACCATGAGCTGCCGATTGAGTTTATGCCGGGGGTGTAAGTGAAGATGCAGTTTATCACCGCTGCAATTGCAACAACAACAAAAATCGGTTTTGATTTTTTGAGCGGGGGAATGATGATTGCAATAAACATTGCGTAAATTGCAATACCCATCGCGGAAACAAGGTCAACCGGCATAAAACTGCCAACAAGCGTACCTGCCACAGTGCCGCCAACCCAGCCCGAAAAAGAGCAGACAATCAGCCCGAACATATACTTTATGTTAAGAACACGGTTTTGTTGCATCGCAACTGCAAAAATCTCGTCCGTGTTGCCGAATGCAATCGCAAGCCTGCCAAGGAGAGTGATTTTTGATGAAAGTCTCTGTGACAGTGAAATGGACATCAGGAAATATCTTGCATTGATTACCATCAGTGTGAGCAGAATTTCAATTATGAGCGCGCCCGTTGCAATCATATTTGCGCCAACAAACTGACCTGTGCCCGTAAAGTTTGTAAGTGAAATCAAAGGTGCGGCCCACATCGGCAATTTGTTGCTGATGCAAATCATACCAAATGCGGCGGAAACAGAAAAGTAACCAAGCGCAATCGGGATTGCATCGCGCAGACCCTTGCGGAAAGTCAGAGTTTCCATTTTTAACACCTCCTGAAAAAAGTTCTGAAATAACACCAATAAATACTAACACAATAACACTGATCAGTCAAACCTTTTATTCATATTTCTTGCAAATTCTGCATACGATTAACTGATTTGTTTTTAGGAGGGAAAGGTTATGGATGACAAATTAAAGGCCGCGATTGACCATAACATTATAATGGAGGGCAGAAAAGTGTTGCGGATGTCGGGTGTAAAGGATGTTGACAGTTTTGATGAGCAGACGGTTGTGACATTTACAAATCTCGGTGAATTGACCGTCAGGGGAGAGAATATCCATATAAGCCGTTTCAGCACAGAAACGGGCGAGTTATCTCTTGAGGGGGAGTTTTATGCGTTGTCTTACAGTGACAGCACAAAACAAAGCGGCGGCTTCTTCTCAAAAATATTCAGGTAGGTGGTTGCGTGTATACTGCGTCAGTTTCGCCATCTTATCAGTTGCGGTGCTTTGTGATTGCGCTCATCGTCGGGGCGGCACTTGGCATCGTTTATGAGACTTTCCGTCTTGTCCGTCTCATTTATCCAAGGAGCAGAATCCTTGCTTTTATATGTGACATTCTGTTTATGAGTGTTGCGTCGCTTGTGAATTTTACGCTTACCGTTGTTGTCAATACAGGCATTGTGCGCTGGCACATTCTGCTTGGCGAAGCGGTAGGTTTTTTCATTTATATGCGTACAGTCGGACGAGTCAGCGGAGCGTTTTTCCGCCTGATACGCAAGGCGATTGCAAAACTTTTGTGGGTGATTTTTATTCCGTTTCGTTTACTTTGTCGGCTGATGTTGAAATTTTCCTGCAAATTGATAAAAAATTTCAAAAAAATTGTAAAAAGGCTATTGAAAAAGAGAAAAAGAATATTGTATAATGAGCAAGAATAGACGCATTATGAGAATGTGTCATAAAGTCTCACAAGTCTGATTTGAATAAAGGAATAGGCTATGGAAAAGAGAATGAGTCAAGGAAGAGAGAAGAAAGTAAAACAGAAAGCAAAAACCAGTATTTTACTGACGGTCCTCATCTGCGGACTTATCGGCGCGCTGGGTTTCCACCTGATAAGTCTCAGGTCTGAAATCAACGCTGCAAAGGAGCAACTTGCTTCCGCGCAGGGACAGTATGACCGCATAAGCGCAAGTAATGAGGAGTTGAAGTTGCTTCTTTCCGGCGACGATTATATTGAACGAATTGCCAGAGATAAGTACGGTTTCATTTTACCCGGTGAAGAGGTTTACGAAGACATTTCGGGTAATTAGTAATAAATTTTTTTATTTCAGGGAGGCAATTCGCTTTTTATGCAGTTTGTTGTTGGAGATGTTTTAGAAGGTAAGGTTACAGGCCTTACAAATTTCGGCGCGTTTGTTGAAATCGGCGGCGGAAAAACGGGTATGGTACATATTTCAGAGGTGTCCAATTCTTACGTTAAGGACATCAAGGACTGTCTCAAAGAAGGACAGGAAGTCAAGGTAAAGGTGCTTTCAATCGGCAACGATGGTAAGATAAGTCTTTCCATCAAGCGCACATTGGAGCCTGCACCGCAGCAGGAGAGAAAGCCGCGGGTAAATCGTGAAAGACGTCCTGCGCCCGCACCGCAGCAGAACA
>JAZQTF010000109.1:0-2073 GCA_045630445.1 Acutalibacteraceae bacterium | reverse complement strand
CACTATACCCACTGGTTCCAGCCTATGACGGGTATAACCGCTGAAAAGCATGACAGTTTTATCGAGCCGTCAAGCGGTGGCGGAGCAATAACAGAGTTTTCGGGCAAATCACTCATCAAGGGTGAGTCCGACGCATCCTCATTCCCCTCAGGCGGATTGAGAGCAACTTTTGAAGCAAGGGGCTACACCGCGTGGGACCCGACTTCTTACGCGTTCATCAAGGATAATTCTCTCTGCATTCCGACTGCTTTCTGCTCTTACGGTGGTGAGGTGCTTGACAAGAAAACTCCTCTCCTTCGTTCAATGCAGGTGCTCAGTGAGCAGTGCCTGAGAATTCTCCGACTTTTCGGCAAGGATGAAGTCATCCGCGTAAAACCCACAGTTGGTCCGGAGCAGGAATACTTCCTCATTGACAGAGATTTATATAAGAAACGTCGTGACCTTGTTCTCTGCGGCAGAACTCTTTTCGGCGCAAAACAGCCGAAAGGTCAGGAACTTGATGACCATTACTACGGCAGCATCAAAAAGAGAGTTTCCGAGTTTATGAAAGAACTTGACGAGGAACTCTGGAAACTCGGCATCTACGCAAAGACAAAGCACAATGAGGTTGCTCCCTCACAGCACGAACTTGCGCCGATTTTCACAACAACAAACATCGCTTGTGACCACAACCAGCTCACAATGGAAGTTATGAAAAAAGTTGCTGAAAAGCACAACCTTGCCTGCCTGCTCCATGAGAAGCCTTTTGCAGGTGTCAACGGCAGCGGTAAGCATAACAACTGGTCGCTTTCAACTGACACAGGCATCAATCTCTTTGAGCCCGGCTCATCTCCGGAGGACAATGCACAGTTTCTTCTCTTCCTTGTTGCAGTTATCAAAGCGGTTGATGAGTACGCTGACCTTATGCGTGTTGCTGTTTCAAGCGCAGGTAATGACCACCGTCTTGGTGCAAACGAAGCACCGCCCGCAATTGTTTCAATCTTCCTCGGTGACGAGTTGACAGCAATTCTTGAATCAATTGAAAATGATACAAAATATGACAAGCAGCAGCTTACCTTGTTTGAAACAGGTGCAACTGTTCTGCCCAGATTCCCCAAGGATACAACGGACAGAAACAGAACTTCACCCTTTGCATTCACAGGTAACAAGTTTGAATTCCGTATGCTCGGCTCAAATGCATCAATCAGTGGTGTGAACTTCATTCTCAACACTGCCGTTGCGGAGATTATCAGTCAGTTTGCGGACATTCTTGAAAAGTCAACAAACTTCAACGCTGACTTGCATGAACTTATCAAAAAGACAATCAAAGAGCATAAACGCATCATCTTCAACGGCAACGGCTACTCCAAGGAGTGGGAAGAGGAAGCACAGAGAAGAGGATTGCCCAACCTTAAAACCGCAACTCAGGCAATTCCGTGTTTCCGCAGTGAGAAGAACGTAAATCTTTTCACAAAGCACCGCATCTTCACTGCGCAGGAAATCAATTCAAGATGTGACATCTTGTTTGAGGATTACGCAAAGGTTATCAACATTGAAGCGATGACAATGCTCGATATGGTAAACAAGGACATTTTGCCCGCTGTTTCAGGGTATGGCAGAGAGTTGGCAGAAACAATTATCGCAAAGAAGGCAATTGCAGACATCCCGACCGATTATGAGAGCGAGAGTCTTTCACGTCTTTCAAAACTTACAACCTGCATTTATGAGGGTGCAAAAGCACTTGACAACGTTGTGCTTGAAGCAAAGAAGTACACCGACGCGCAGGAAAAGGCAGAGTTTTTCAACGGCAAGGTTGTCCCCGCAATGTGTGAACTTCGTCAGGTAGTGGATGAAGCGGAGATGATTGTGCCCGGTAATAAGTGGCCCTTCCCCGTTTACTGCGATTTGTTGTTTGGTTTATAAAATTCATACGGAGAGGGGCAACTCTCTCCGTTTTTGTTTGGCGTCTTTAGACGTGGAAATAAACCCCCAGTTCTACTGGGGGAAGACAAAAAAGCTGAGCAAAATAACCGCCTACCCTTGTCAGGGGAGGTGGCTGCGGCAACGCCGCAGACGGAGGGGTAGTCAACGTTT
>JAZQTF010000108.1:0-3257 GCA_045630445.1 Acutalibacteraceae bacterium | reverse complement strand
AAGGAGGCTTTCCATATTGCGTCAACGGGCCGTCCGGGTCCGGTTCTCATTGACGTTCCGATGGACGTTCAGCTTGATGAACTTGAGAATTTTGAATATCCCGAAAAGGTTAATATCATCGGCTACAAGCCCAGCACAAAGGGCAATCCGCTTCAGGTCAAAAAGGCTCTTCAGGTAATTGCTGACGCAAAGAAACCTGTAATCTGCATCGGTGGTGGCATCATCAATGCAAAGGCTTGCGGTGAACTTCGCGGATTTGTTGAAAAGACCGGTATCCCCGTTGTCAGCACAATGATGGGTCTTAGCGCTATGCCGTCAAATCACGAGCTGTTCCTTGGAATGATCGGTATGCACGGCACACCTGCTGCAAACAAAGCGGTTTCAAACGCTGACACAGTAATCATTATCGGTGCGCGTGTCGGTGACCGTGCAATCAAATCTCCGCAGGCAGTTTTTGACGGTGCAAAGATTGTCCACATTGACGTTGACCCTGCTGAAATCGGTAAAAATGTCAAGGTGTTTGTGCCCATCGTTGGTGACGCAAAGATTATTCTTTCCGAAATTTCCGACAAGTGTGAGTACAACTGCCCGACACAGTGGCAGGATGAGGTTAAGGAATACAAGCAGGAGTATAAGAGAAATCTTGAAAGCAGAGCGGATATTGAAGGCTTTGTAAATCCTGTCAAATTCCTCAAAGCACTCTCCGACAAGATGCCCGATGATTCCGTTGTTGCAGCTGACGTAGGTCAGAATCAGATCTGGACCTGCAATCATTTTGAAATCAAAGAGGGCAGGTTGCTCAACTCCGGCGGTATGGGTACAATGGGTTACTCAGTCGGCGCGGCAATCGGTGCAAAACTTGCAAAACCCGATGTGCCCGTTGTTGCAATCTGTGGTGACGGTTCATTCCAGATGCAGATGATGGAACTTGCAACACTTGTCCAGCACGGCATTGACGTTAAAGTTGTTATTATGAGAAACAAAAATCTCGGTATGATCAGGGAGATTCAGAGAAATCTTTATCAGAGCAGACATATTGCTTCAAACCTTGACGGCAGCCCTGATTTTGTAACTCTTGCAAGTGCTTATGGAATTCCCGCACGTTCAATCGGCTCAAATGATGAGATTGAAAGTGCAGTAAATGAACTGCTCAGTTCAAAGGGCCCGTACCTTTTGCAGTGTATGGTTTCCTCTGAACAGCCGTCGTTATAAGGAAAGGAGAGATTGCTATGATGCGTACAATCAGCGTATTGGTTGAAAACCAGCCCGGTGTTCTCTCCAAGGTTGTCGGTCTTTTTTCAAGACGTGGTTTCAACATTGACAGCCTTGCCGTAGGTACAACGGAGGACAAGACAATTTCCCGTATCACAATTGTTGTAAACGGTGACAGTTACATTATTGAGCAGGTTGAAAAGCAACTCAACAAACTCATTCCGATTATCAAGGTCAAGACTCTGGAGGAGGGCGGATACATCAGCCGCACACTCTCACTTGTAAAGGTTTCCGCAAGTGCAAAGACAAGACCTGAACTTATGAAACTTGCTGAACTTATGGGTGCGCGAATTGTTGACGTTTCCAGGAATTCACTTACTCTTGAGTTTGCTGACACACCCGAAAGAACAGAAGTTTTTATGTCCCTTGTCCGTCCTTACGGAATCAAGGAAACTGTCCGCACAGGCGCAATTGCGGTTGAAAGCGGCCATACAGTAATTTAAAGCGTTAAATTATTTATTTTCAAATGCTTGATTTTTGCACTTTAATGTGGTACACTGTCAAACAGTGCGCGAAAAACGTGCAAATTTGGAATAATTATCAGATGTTGTGTTCCGGCACAATGAAAGGAATGGTATCTACTATGTCAAAAATTTACTATCAGAGCGACTGTAACCTCGGCCTTCTCAATGACAAGACCGTTGCAATCATCGGCTACGGCAGCCAGGGTCACGCACACGCAAGAAACCTTCATGACAGCGGCATCAATGTTGTTGTAGGTCTTTATGAGGGCAGCAAATCCTGGGCAAAGGCTGAAAACGCAGGTCTTAAGGTTATGACTGTTGCTGATGCTGCAAAGGCTGCAGACATCATTATGATTCTTCTCCCCGATGAGAAGCAGGCAAAGATTTACAAGGAGTCAATCGCTCCCAACCTCAGCGAAGGCAACGCACTTGTATTCGCTCACGGCTTCAACATCCACTTCGGTCAGATTGTTGCTCCGAAGAATGTTGACGTATTCATGGTTGCTCCGAAGGGACCCGGTCACACTGTTCGCAGTGAGTACCTTGAGGGCAAGGGTGTTCCGTGTCTTGCTGCTGTATATCAGGATTACACAGGTAAGGCTATGGATTACGCTCTCGCTTACGCTCTCCGTATCGGCGGCGCTCGCGCAGGCGTTCTTACAACAACATTCCGTCAGGAAACAGAAACTGACCTCTTCGGTGAGCAGGCTGTTCTCTGCGGCGGTGTTACTGCTTTGATGAAGGCTGGCTTTGAAACTCTTGTTGAGGCTGGTTATGACCCGAAGAATGCTTACTTTGAGTGTATCCATGAGATGAAACTCATCGTTGACCTTATCTACAACGGTGGTTTCTCAAAGATGCGTTACTCCATCTCTGACACTGCTGAGTTCGGTGATTATGAGATTGGTAAGAGAATTATCACAGAGGAAACAAAGAAGGAAATGAAGAAGGTTCTCCGTGAAATTCAGGACGGTACATTTGCTACTAACTGGATTGCTGAAAACAACAACGGCAGAGCACACTTCAACGCAACACGTAAACTTGAGGCTGAGCATGAACTCGAAGCAGTTGGTGCAGAGCTCCGCAAGATGTACAGCTGGGGCGATGAGGACAAGTACGCTGAATAATCGTACAGTTTCCGCATAAATAAAAATAAGCCGCGTTACGATTTGTTTCGTGACGCGGTTTTTGTATAATGAAAACTATGCGATAGTCGCGTGGCTAAAAAAGTTAACTGATAAATGGTTAAAGGGGCGACGTACTCGAAGCCCCGTCAGCCTCCCTTGCCTTAAAGGGAGGGGGACCAACGCTTGCGTTGGTGGTGGGATTCGGAGGAAACGATAAAGCGGAGTTTGCGGCAACAGGGCACCCCATTTCTTCGCCCGTGTCATCCTGAGCGGAGTCGAAATCCGAGTGTAACGAGGATCAAACGGCAAATATGCCGTTTGGGATCTCGGGCGAAAAATGGCATAAATCCAATTATCAGATCCCGATGCTATCGCATCGCCCTGACGGGTTCGA
>JAZQTF010000107.1:0-7719 GCA_045630445.1 Acutalibacteraceae bacterium | reverse complement strand
TGTGCGCTGCCGGTATTATCAGGGCTATGCCCGAAAATGAAAAACCACCCGCTATGCGAGTGGATATTTATTTGATTTTTATCCAATCCGTAAGGATTGCATTTTGTGAATAAATTAGTTATAATTATAAGGTTAAATATTTATGATTGGTGATTAAAATGAATATACTTGTTATAGGTGACGTTGTCAGTGCAAACGGTTGCGAGTTTCTGCGCAAGCATCTGCCGTCACTCAAGAGGATGAAAAATATTGATTTGTGCATTGTCAACGGTGAAAACTCCGCGGTCGGCAACGGAATGCTGCCAAACTCTGTGGAGAGCATTTTTGCAAGCGGTGCAAATGTTATCACCTCGGGCAATCACGCGCTGCGAAGAAAAGAGATTTACGAAACGCTTGAGGAAGAGGAATGTCTGATTCGTCCCGCAAACCTTCACAGGACTGCGCCCGGCAGGGGCTACTGTGTTGTTGATATGGGGTACTGCCGCGTTGCGGTTATCAACCTTATCGGCAGGGTGTATATGGAGCAGGCGGAGAATCCGTTTGAGGAACTTGACAGAATTCTTGCTATTGATGAAGTTAAAAATTGTGCGGTGAAAATCGTTGATTTCCACGCGGAAGCAACGGCTGAAAAACGCGCTCTTGCATTTTATGCTGACGGCAGGGTTTCTGCCCTTTTCGGCACTCATACCCACACGCAGACCGCTGACGAGCAGATTTTTGAAAACGGACTTGGTTACATCACGGACGTCGGAATGACGGGCCCTGAGCGATCTGTGCTTGGCGTTGAGCCTGACCTTGCTATTGAGAAGATGATTACGGGACTTCCCGTGCGTTTCCTCACCGCGCAGGGTGAATGCAGAATGGACGGTTGCGTTTTTGAAATTGATAACAAGACGGGCAAAACCGTCAGTGTAGAAAGAATTACAATCCGTTAGAAAGGGCCTTGGACAAATGAAATTTTTACGCCCAAAAAGAATAATAAGTGCGGTTGCGCTGGTGCTTGCAATGCTCCTTTTTGCATCGTGCGGTAATACCGAAAATACCGATTCGCAGACAACAACCGCGATGCAGACAACTGAGTCGCAGAAACCCGTTGTCGTCACTCCCGATTTCAAGGTCGGTTACATCGGCACGGATACACTCAATCCGTTCACAGCAACATCCGCACCGAACTGCGCAATAACAAAACTGATGTTTGATTCGTTGTTTGTCTGTGATGACAATTTTGAGCCGCAGAATCTTCTTGCAGATTCTTATATTTATGAGGATGATATCGTCACAGTTACGCTTAAAAAAGGCGTACTCTTCTCTGACGGCACGCCGCTCACAACTGCGGATATTTCCTATTCATTCACAATGGCAAAGCAGTCATCGCTGTATTCTGACAGGCTTGCAGGCGTCGCTTACACAGTTTACGTTGACGATTACACAGTAAAGTTTGTGCTGAATAAAGATAACCCCTATGCAGTTTCCTGCCTTGATTTTCCGATTGTCAAGGCTAATTCCTATGCAGCACCCGTTGGCAGCGGACGTTATGTTTACTCCGCGACTTACGGGAATTATCTGATGATTAACGCTGATTATTCCCTTGGTGTGAATGATGGATTCAAGGTTATTGAATTGTGTGATGTCGGCACTGCGGACACTGTTGCCTACAAGGTGCAGCAGGGTGAGATTGACTTTGCTTACGATAATCTTGCATCGGGTGATGCGCCGAATATCAGCACTTCAAACACACCCGTTTCACTCAACAATATGGTCTTTCTCGGAATGAACAGTGAGAGTGAACTTTTGCAGTATGAGAGCATCCGCAAGGCTGTCAGAGCGGGCGTTAACGTTGATGCGGTCACGTCCGGGGTTTACGGCGCGTTTGCAAAAAGCACCGCACTTCCGTATCATCCCGACTGGTACGCGGGGCAGAGCGATTACACATCCGGGCAGAAAACAACTCTTGAATATCTCTCTGCAATCGGCTACAACAAAATAAACGATGACGGCCTTGCAACAAACGGACTTTATACAATCAAACTGACTCTCATCGTCAATAAGGAAAACGCACAGAGGGTTGCCCTTGCGCAGAGGGTCGCCGCAGACATCAGGGCGTCAGGCATTGAGGTTGAGGTTGTAAAGTACACTTTCAGCGAGTATCTTTCCGCACTCAAAGCAAAGAATTATGACTTGTATATCGGTGAGGTAAGGCTCACTAATGATATGAATCTGTCTTCAATTTTTGGCGGATTCCTTTACTATCAGAAAACAAACGATTACGGAATCGCAAACACAAACCCTGCAATTTCCGCTTATAATCAGTTCCTTGCAGGTGAAATTACGATGGTGGAATTCCTTGACGTATTCAATGCAAACTGTCCTTTTGCCCCGCTTTGTTTCCGCAGTGGCGCGGTGATTTTCAGCCGTAACCTTTCGGGCACAAACGGCATTTATGTGGGGGACGTTTTCGGCGGTATTGAGGGCTGGACTTTGTCGTAATGGACAGGATTGCAACATATACTTGCTATTTTGGGAATACTGTGGTATAATACACTGTGGATGTTGCGAGTTCAACGTCATTTTCCCAAAAAGTTTATATTCAGTTAATGTATTTTTGAATAAAATTTAAGAAAGGTCTGGCGCAGATTATGATTAAGATTGAAAATCCGAACGGTTGCATTGAGATCACTCAGGCGTATTTTGCAAAACTTATCGGTGACGCTGCTTCCTCCTGCTTCGGAGTTGCTCAGATGGCAAACTCATCCACAATGCAGGGTATCAAAGGCTTTTTTACAAAGGGCACACAGTCCGACAAAGGCGTAAGTGTACGCATTGTTGACAATGCTCTTGTTGTTGATTTGCATATCATTGTTGGTTACGGACTCAATATTTCCGCAATCGCAAAAAGTATTATAAATAAAGTTAAATACACCGTTGAGGAAGCAACGGGAATGAAGGTCAGAAAGGTCAACGTTTACGTTGACGGTATGGCTGCGGAATAGTAGTTAACTTATTTTCAAGGAGTGCTTAGTTTTGATTAACGGTAGATTGCTTCGAGATGCCTTCATTTCGGCATCCAATAATATTGCAAACAATCGTCAGGCTGTTGACGAGTTGAACGTTTTCCCCGTACCCGATGGCGATACAGGTACAAATATGTCAATGACAATCTCTGCTGCTGCAAGGGAACTTGAGCGAATCGGTGACGATGCGGAGGTTGGTGAGGTTGCAAAGGTTGCGGCATCCGCACTTTTGCGTGGCGCAAGAGGTAACTCAGGCGTTATCCTTTCCCTTCTTTTCAGAGGTTTCTCAAACGGACTTCGTGACAAGGTTGAGGCTGACGGTGCCGACCTTGCAAACGCGCTCACGCTTGGTGTCGGCGCGGCTTACAAGGCTGTAATGAAACCCACTGAGGGTACAATTCTCACAGTTTCAAGAGTTGCCGGTGAGGAGGCTGCGAAGAAAGCGGCTGAAACAAACGACGTGCTTGAAGTGTGGCAGACAATCATTGACTCCGCTGTTGATGCGCTCAACAAGACTCCCGAGCAACTCCCCGTGCTTAAAAAAGCGGGCGTAGTTGACGCCGGTGGTAAAGGCCTTGTTGTTATCTTTGAGGGTATGATGTCCGTATTTAAGGACAACGTTATCATAAAGAATGAAAATGCAGCTGCCACTGCTCCCGTTGTGAAGGCAACAACCGCTGTTGCTGCATCCGATGAGGAGATCAAGTTTGGCTACTGCACAGAGTTCATCGTTGAACGTGACAAGAAGATTGACCGTGACCCGATCAAATTACGCGCTTACCTCGAATCAATCGGTGACTGCGTAGTTGTTGTTGATGATGAATCAATCATCAAAGTTCACGTGCATACAAATGACCCCGGTAATGCAATTCAGGAGGGTCTCAAATTCGGCTCTCTTATCAATATCAAGGTTGACAATATGCGTCATCAGCATAAGTCAACCGTTATCGAAGCGGAAAAGACTGCTCAGGAGTCCGCTCCCATCACTCCTGCTCCGGCGGAGAGAAAGTACGGCTTTGTTGCTGTTGGCGCGGGCGAGGGTATCTGCCAGCTCTTTACAGAACTTGGCGTTGACAAGATTGTCCGCGGCGGTCAGACAATGAACCCGTCAACTGATGACATTCTTCACGCAGTTGAGGCAACTCCCGCAAGACACGTGTTCGTTCTTCCCAACAATAAGAACATTATTATGGCTGCGGAGCAGGTTGCACCCCTTTCTTCAAAGAAAGTTCATGTCCTTCATACAAAGACAATTCCGCAGGGCTTTACCGCTTTGCTCAACTTTGATGAAACAGTTGACAGTAAAACAAACCATATGGCAATGATGAAAGCGGCTGAATTGGTTAACACAGGTCTTGTTACATTCGCGGCAAGAAACAGCAATTTTGACGGCCAGTCAATCAAGAAGAATCAGATTCTCGGTATTGAAAACGGCAAGGTTGCCCTTGTTGAAGAGGACGTTGTAAAGGCTGCTTACAAGGTTGCAAAGCACCTTTACAAAAAGGGTACTCATTCCGTAATCACAATTCTCTATGGTAACGGAATGACCGAGGCTCAGGCTAATACAGTTGAAGAAATGCTTGCCGCAAAACTTGGCGGTGACGTTGATATCACAGTAGTTGAAGGCGGTCAGCCGATTTATTACTTCATCATTTCCGTTGAATAGACTTCCGAAAAAGGAGCACTTTTAGTGAAGACTGATTTTGGAAAAACAAATATCAGATATTTGCACGGTGTTGGCGAAAAACGTGCCGAACTTTTCAACAAGTTCGGCATTTCTTCCGTCAGCGCCCTTTTTGATTTTTACCCCCGTACTTATGAGGATTGGAGCAAGTGTTACACAATTTCAAATGCTCCTTTCAATGAGCCGTGTTGTGTGAAAGCGCACGCAATCAGTGTGCCAATCGCGCACAAAGCAAAGAGCGGAATAACGCTTTACAAGTTCGTTGTGTCTGACGGACGGACAATAATGAATATTCTTATCTTCAACAACAAATACGCTGCCGCAAAAATCAAGGTTGGCGATGAGTATCTGTTTTATGGCAAGGTGGGCGGCAACCTCTATCAGAGGGAGATGCTTTCCCCCGCGATTGAAAAGGCGGTCAGCGGTGACAGAATCCGCCCGATTTATCGTCAGTCGGAGAAACTGACGTCAAACGTGATTGAAAAAACAATTGCGTCAGTGTTGCCCAGAGTGGCGGAGGTCAAGGAAGAAATCCTGCCCGAATGGATACGGCGTGAATATTCCCTGTGCAGTGTTTGTGACGCGTACAAAAATATTCATCAGCCGTCAAGCAGGGACGCACTTGATAAGGCTCACCGCAGACTTGTTTTTGAAGAGTTGCTGAAACTTCAACTCGGCATTTCTCTGCTCAGTCGCAGAAAAAGAACGCGTTGTGAGCGTGTTGTCACAAAATCTTATCTTGATGAATTTGAGAAACTTCTGCCCTTTACAATGACGGGTGCGCAGAAACGCGCAATCAATGACGGACTCAATGATTTGATGAGTGACCATCCTATGAGCAGACTTGTGCAGGGCGACGTAGGCTCAGGCAAAACTTGCGTTGCGTTTGCGCTTGTGCATACTGCGGTTAAAAACGGACTTCAATGCGCTATGATGGCGCCGACGGAGATTCTTGCCCGTCAGCATTTTGAATCGGCAAAGAAAATTCTTGGCAATTCGGGCGTGAGGACGGCGTTGTTGCTTGGCTCAACGGGAGCAAAGCAGAAACGTGAAATAAAAGAAATGCTCAAAAATGGTGAGATTGACTTTGTAATCGGCACTCACGCGCTTGTGCAGGGGGACGTTGAATTCAGCCGTCTTGGTTTTGTTGTGACGGACGAACAGCACCGCTTTGGCGTTGCGCAACGCTCCGCGCTTGCGTCAAAGGGTGAAAATACCCACATGCTTGTAATGAGTGCAACCCCGATTCCGCGCACACTTGCATTGATTATTTACGGCGACCTTGACATTTCAATTCTCAATGAGCGTCCCGCAGGGCGTGTGCCGATAAAGACTTATCATATTGATTCAACAAAACGCGAAAAAGCGTATGACTATATCAAACAGCATCTTGACCGTGGCCGTCAGGCGTACATCGTCTGCCCGATGGTTGAGGAGGGTGAGAGTGACCTTGCCTCTGCAACGGAGTTTTTTGAGCGGTTGCAGAAAGGCAGTTTCAGAAACTATAAATTAGGACTGATTCACGGCAAAATGAAAGCCGCGCAGAAAGCGCAGGTTATGGATGAATTCGGCAGGGGAGAGACACAACTGCTTGTTGCAACAACGGTTATTGAGGTTGGTATTGACGTGCCCAATGCCGCCCTGATGGTGATTGAAAATGCTGAACGCTTTGGCCTGTCGCAACTTCATCAGTTACGCGGACGAATCGGCAGAGGCAGCCATAAATGCAGTTGTATTCTCATTTCCGATGCGCAGAATACAACCGCGACGGAAAGGCTTGCCGTTATGTGCCAGACGGATGACGGATTCAAAATTGCGGATGAGGATTTGCGCCAGCGTGGGCCCGGCGACTTCTTCGGCAACAAGCAACACGGTATGCCGGAACTTAAAATTGCAAATATGCTGACCGATATGGAGATATTGCGCCAGACTCAATCCGCCGCAAAGCAGATAATGTCGGGCGAAAGGCAGGGCGGAAAGCCCCTTGCCCTCGCGGTTACAGAAATGTTCCGCAATATCGGTGACAACGGTTTTAATTAAAAACAGTAAAAAAGGCTATGGCGGATTGCCATAGCCTTTTTAGTTTGATTTATCCTAATGTGTTGCCCATGCTTGACTTGCACTGGTTGTCAATAGCATTGAGTTGTTCCTGCATTTTTTGTGCTTCCATTTGTGCTTTCTTTTTTTCTTCGGGAGATTTTCCAAGCATACTGACATTTGCTTCTGTTGAAACTATCTTTTCGTGAATTTCACCTAACGCATAAAGCGGCCAGGATGAGATCCAACCCATAAAGAAACCGGCAATTATTGTAAGTATTCCTACGATTATAAATTCCCCGTCCGCTTCCGCAAAAATTACAATGCCACCTACAATTCCGCCGATTGTCATAACAATCATAGTTATGATGGCTAACACCTGAAGTTTACCGGATAAGTTTTCATACATAGTTATATACCCCTTTTCGAATTTATTTGTTATAAGAAAATCGTTCTTATAACAGATTGGGAATAGCACATCCTATCAACAGGAACTATTCTACCTAAAATTATACACCTATGGCTCCTATATGTCAAGCGGAATAGGAAGTAAACTGTCTATATAAAGCGTATAAGGGGGAAGCAAGGTGCTTATTTTTGATATGAGGGCAATTGGAAACAAGTTGCTTGCGGTGAGGAAAAAGGTTGGCTTGACTCAGGCGGAAGTGGCTGAAATGGCGGGACTTTCTGACCGCACTTATGCGGACATTGAGCGCGGCACGGTTAATATGAGGGCGGAGACGATGCTTAAAATATGCGCTGCGTTGCATATAACTCCGGACGAGATTCTGACGGAGGAATCGTCTTTGGAGCGGAAGCAGGATGATTTGATACAAAGACTTGCACTTTGCTCACCCAAGGAAAAGGAAACGGCGCTGGGTCTGCTTGACGTTTACCTCAAATCCTTGATATGATTTGAGCCTATTAAATTTATAGTTAATGCAAACCAAATATAAAAGCAAAAAGCACCTGCCGAAGCAGGTGCTT
>JAZQTF010000106.1:0-7591 GCA_045630445.1 Acutalibacteraceae bacterium | reverse complement strand
AGAAGAGGCTATACTAACGGTTATTTAAGAAAATCCGTTGTTGCTGATCCTGTAAGAAGAGGCAATACAGGGGATAATACTCCCGCTATGATTTACACAGAAATCGTTCCCGGCGAAAATATTAAAGTAACTGTTGGCCCTAAAGGCTTCGGTAGTGAAAATATGAGTGCAATCAGAATGTTTACTCCGTCTGCAAAGCGTGATGATATTGTCGCTTTCGTAGTTGACACGGTCAGAAAAGCGGGAGCAAATCCTTGTCCGCCCGTTGTGCTTGGAGTCGGAATCGGTGGCGATTTTGAGTATTGCGCATACCTTGCAAAAAAAGCATTGTGCCGTGCCGTTGACAAACCGAATGAAAATGAATTCTATCGTCAGCTTGAGCAGGAAATGCTTGACAGAATAAATGAACTTGACGTTGGCTGTCAGGGCTTCGGCGGTGACATTACTGCGCTTAAAGTCAATATTGAAACTTATCCCACTCATATTGCGGGTCTGCCCGTTGCGGTCAATGTCGGTTGCCACGTGACAAGGCACGCGAGTGCTGAAATTTAAGAAAGAAAGGCTTAATTAAAATGGCTGATATAAAATTTGTAACACCCTGCCTGCTTGGACTTGAAGGGCTTGTTGCGGAAAATTTAAGAGGTATGGAAGCGCAGGATGTGCAGGCACAGAATGGCCGCGTTTTCTTTTCGGGAGATGAGTCGATCCTTGCCCGCGCAAACCTCCATTCACGTTACAGTGAGCGAATCCAGATTGTAATAGGCACTTTTAAGGCAACAACTTTTGATGAACTTTTTGAGGGCACAAAGGCGCTCAACTGGGAGCGTTGGATTTCCGTAAAGGATGCATTCCCTGTCAAAGGCTATTCAATCAATTCAAAGTTGTTCAGCGTAAGTGACTGCCAGTCAATCGTCAAGAAAGCGGTTGTTGAGCGTCTCAAATCCGTCTATAAAGTGTCGTGGTTTGAAGAAACGGGCAGCACTTATCAGATTGCTTTTTCAATTATGAAGGATGAGGTAACTCTCACAATTGACACAAGCGGTGTCGGACTTCATAAGCGCGGTTACAGACCTGCCGCAAACGATGCTCCGATTAAGGAGACTCTTGCCGCGGCAATGGCTGATATTTCAAGGCTCAGACATTACCACACACTCTACGACCCATTCTGTGGCTCGGGTACAATTCTCATTGAGGGCGCAATGCTTGCCCACAATATCGCACCCGGCATCCGCAGAGGTTTCGTCAGTGAAAAGTGGGACAAGATAAATCCGGAAATCTGGCGTCAGGAGCGTGCAAGAGCGCTTGATATGATTGTGCGTGACACTGATTTCATCGCTTATGGCAGTGACGTTGATGAGCATGCAATTGCGCTTACGGAGATGAATGCACGCCGTGCAGGAGTTTTGTCAAAGATGAAACTCAAAGTGCGTGATGTCAAGGATTTTGGGCGTCTGAGTGAAAAAGGCACGGTTATCTGCAATCCGCCCTACGGTGAGCGAATGCTTGACCGCCGTGAGAGTGAGGAAATTTATCGTGATATGGGCCGCGTGTTTGAGCGTGCTCACGGCTGGAGTTACAGCATAATCACTGCCAATGAGCAGTTTGAAAGTTTCTTTGGCAGAGCGGCTGACAAACGCAGAAAACTCTACAACGGTATGATTAAATGTCAGGTATATATGTATTTCAAATAAGAGAGGGAAAGAAAATGAAAAAGATAATTTCAGTTTTACTCATTCTGTGCGTGTTGTTTGCACTTGGTGCTTGTAAGGGCAATTCCGATGACACAACTACCAAAACAACAATCGCAAACCCCGACATCACCCCCGTGTCAATTGATGACGTAACGCTTGCGGCTTATCTTGACAACTGCGCATATTTCGGCAGATGCAACTGGAATGACTTTACTCTTGATGAGCAGAAAGCAATCAGTGAGAAAGCAAAGAATGCGGCAGTTGAGTTGAGAGTTGATGACAGCGGCGCAATCAAGGTTATTGACCAGTCAGGCATCATCATCGTATATGGCGGTCAGTGGCCCGAGGACAACGCACTTCTTAAATCATTCCCGATTCCCGAGGGAGAAAAAGTTGCTTACGTTTATGAGAAAACAGGCGTTTTGTGTTACGTTGCAACCTATATGACAATGGACGAAGCAAAGGCTTACGCAAAGAATTTTGCAGACCTTGGCTACACCGCGGGCGTAACGGAGAGCGGCAGTGAAAAGACTTATTATTACGATGCTGAACTTGCGGACGGCTCATTGATGGCATTCATCGTTTATGAGGCAGGAATCACAATGTTTGGCGTAATGCCGGTTGAATCAGGTGAATAAAAGTAAAAAACACTCCGAAGCAATTCGGGGTGTTTTTGTATTTTAAGGGCAGTGTCGGATAAAATAATAAAAAACGAATAGTGGTGTTTTATGGAATTCTTGAAAGTTACGCTGACAACTCTCGGCTCAATTTCGTTATTATTTATCCTGACTCGTCTTATGGGAAACAAACAGATGTCCCAACTGACTCTTTTTGATTATATAAACGGCATAACAATCGGCTCAATCGCCGCAGAAATGGCAATCGATATTGAGCGGTTTTATATGCCGATGATTGCAATGATAATTTATGCGCTTGTAACTCTGACAATTTCCCTTGTCAGTTGCAAGTCAATCAGACTGCGTCGGTTTTTCAGTGGCTCGCCGCTGATACTCTATGATAACGGCAAATTCTACAAGCATAATTTCAGCCGTGCCAAAATTGATTTGTCGGAGTTTATGATGCTCAGCCGCAATAACGGTTATTTTGATTTGTCCCAGGTGCAGACCGCGGTGCTTGAATCAAACGGCAGAATCAGTTTTCTCCCTAAAAGTGCAAACCGACCCCTTGCACCGTCCGATATTGGTGTCACACCGGAGCAGGAGTTGATTTTTGCAAGTGTAATTTTTGACGGTGAGATTTTATATAACAATCTTCAATTCGTCGGCAAGGATGAAAGATGGCTTAAAAAAACACTCGGTGCGCTCAATGCTCCGAGTGTTGAAAATATTTTTCTTGCAACCTGTGATATGACGGGCAGACTCAATTTCTATCCGTCAGTGAAAACAAAGGGGGAATTGATTGAGTGATTACTCAATTTCTCCGCCGCCGATTACAATGCCACCGCCATAAAAAACTGCCGCCTGACCCGATGTAATCGCGCGTTGTTTCTGTGCGAGTCTGACCGTTGCCCTTGATTCGTCAATCAGGGTAATCACCGCGCGTGTGGGTTGTGCTGCAAAGCGGATTTTAACGTCTGCCTCAAACTGCGTTTTATTCATATCAGTGGTGAAACGTAAATCCCTGACCGTAAACTCGTCAGACATAAGACTTTCAGCATTTCCAAGGGTGACAAAACCCGTTTGTGCATCAATCTTTGTCACAAACTTCGGCTCTCCAAGTGCAATTCCAAGCCCTTTTCTCTGACCGATTGTGTAGTGAATTATGCCCTTATGACCGCCAAGCACCTTTCCGTTTTCATCAACAAATTTGCCTGACGGGAATTTACTTGAAAGATAACTCTCAATAAAATCTGCGTGACCGCCACTCTTTACAAAACATATATCCTGACTGTCACGTTTTGATGATGTGGGCAGGTTGTTTTCCTTTGCAATTTCACGCACCTGGTCCTTGCTCATTTCGCCAAGCGGAAAGATAACCCTTTTAAGCACATCCTGCGACAATGTGTAGAGGAAGTAACTCTGGTCTTTGTTGTGGGGTGCTTTTTTAAGCAGGCAGTTTCCCGATTCTTCATCGTAAACGCACTGTGCATAATGTCCCGTTGCAAGTTTGTCGCAACCGAATTTGTCCGCAAGGGTCATCATCTCCCCAAACTTGATTGTCCTGTTGCAGACAATGCAAGGGTTGGGAGTCTTACCTTCAAGGTATTTTTGTGAAAAATCAGCCATTACGTTAATGCTGAATTTATCTTGCATATCTATAATATGATGCTCAATGCCAAGCAGTTTTGCAATTTCTGCGGCATCGCTGGCGGATGTGTCGTTACTGTCAGCAAATTTTTTAGGCACAAGGTTGAGCGTCACACCCACAACTTCATAGCCATTCTGTTTGAGAAGTAATGCCGCAACACTGCTGTCAACACCGCCACTCATTCCAAGAAGTACTCGTCTGTTCAAATTGTCAACTCCTTTCGGGTTAATATGATTTTACCACAAAACCTTTTCAATATCAAATATTATTCTTGCCTGTGTTTTTTACTTGTAAGCAGGGGTAATTTGTGATATACTATTTAAATAGTAAAAATGGAGGTTGATGTTATGAGTGCTGATTTACATTGTCATACAGTCCTGTCCGATGGCTCGGCAACAATCAGGCAGGTAATGAAGTATGCCCATAACGTCTCTCTTTCCGCAATCGCAATCACTGACCATGACACTTTGCAGGGCATCGAAGAGGCAAAATGGATTGGCTCAAAGTACGGCATCAGAGTAATTGACGGCGTTGAGATTTCCGCGTTTGATTATCAACGCAAAAAGAAAGTTCACGTCTTGTGTTACTTGCCGGATAATCCCGGAAAACTTGCTGATATTATGCAGTCAACCCTTGATGAGCGCAGACGCTCAGGACTTGAATCAATTGAAGCGCTTTGCAGAATATTTCCGCTTACGCGTGAGGAATATCTTTCTTATACGATGGATTCATCAACAATTTTCAAACAGCATCTTATGCGTGCGCTTATGGATGCGGGCTATTCCGACCGCGTTTTTTCCGACCTTTATTATGACCTTTTCAAACGTGACAGTGATATAAGGATTCGCACCTCGGTTAAATATCCTGACGGCTATGACGTTGTAAGGGCCGCAAGGGAGTCGGGCGGAATTGTGGTTATTGCCCACGCGGGATTTTATGACAATTTTGATTTGATTGAAAATCTTGCTGAACAATCCCTGATTGACGGTGTTGAAGTGTGGCACCCCGAAAATAATCCCGGGCAGACGCAGTGGCTTTCAGATTTTGCTGACAAGCACGGATTACTTAAAACGGGCGGCTCTGACTTCCACGGAATGAACAATTCAAGAATGACTCACATCGGAGAGTATTTTACTCCTGATGAAGAATTGGAAAAACTTCTCAATTTCAAAAATAACCGAAAGGATTGATTTTTAATGGCTTACAATTTTACACCCAAGGGAGTTTGCTCCCGAGGCATCACAGTTGAACTTGACGGTGACACTGTCAAATCCGTTCAGTTTATGGGCGGTTGCGTAGGCAACACTCAGGGCGTAGCGCGTCTTGTTGAGGGAATGAAAGTTCAGGACGCAATCAAAAGACTCCGCGGCATCAGATGCGGAATGCGTCCGAGTTCATGCCCTGACCAGCTTTCCATCGCACTTGAAAGAGCACTTGAGGAGAGTGCAAAATAATTGACGGAAAGAAGGGCTGACGTGTACAAGACCTTTGATGATATTAAAAAGGACTGTTTAGTCTGTGAAAAATGTGAACTGTGCAAAACAAGGACAAATGTAGTTTTTGGCGCAGGGCAGGAGAATGCAAAAATTCTCATCATCGGTGAAGCACCGGGAGAAAATGAGGATTTGCAGGGGCTTCCTTTCGTTGGCAGAGGCGGTCAGTTGCTTGACAAACTTCTGGAGCAGGTTGGTCTTTCCCGTGAGAAAAATGTTTACATAGCAAACACGGTCAAGTGCCGTCCTCCAAAAAATCGTGACCCGCTTCCGTGTGAGCAGGAGGCTTGTGCCGACTGGTTGCGTTATCAGATTGCGGTTATGCAGCCGAAAATAATCGTCTGTCTTGGCAGAATTTCTGCGCAGAGATTTATTTCACGTGACTTTAAGGTAACAAAGCAGCACGGTGAATTCTTTGAGCGTGACGGTGTGCTGATGATGGGCACTTATCATCCTGCGGCACTTCTGCGCAATCCCCACAACAAACCGTTTGCGATTGAAGATATGACAAAATTGAAAGATAAACTCAATGAGTTGAGTTGATTATTGAGGTGATAAAATGGGTTTACTTACTAAAATTTTCGGTGATTACAGCACCAAGGAATTAAAACGAATTGAACCGATTAAAAACAAGGTGCTTGCACTTGAAGAAAAATTCTCCGCTATGAGTGAGCAGGAGTTAAAGGGTATGACAGCCGTGCTTAAAGCAAGGCTTGAAAACGGTGAAACTCTTGATGATATTCTGCCCGAAGCGTTTGCAACCTGCCGTGAGGCTGCGTGGCGTGTGCTCAATATGAAGCATTTTCCCGTGCAGATAATCGGTGGTATCATTCTCCATCAGGGACGAATTTCCGAGATGCGTACAGGTGAGGGTAAAACTCTTGTTGCAACTCTTCCCGCGTATCTCAATGCGCTTTCAGGCAAGGGCGTTCATATTGTAACCGTCAACGAATATCTTGCCCGTCGTGACTCCGAGTGGATGGGTAAAGTTTACCGTTACCTCGGCCTTACAGTCGGACTTGTTATCAGCGGCATGAATCACGAGGAGAAAAAGGCCGCTTATAATGCGGACATTACCTACGGTACAAATAACGAGTACGGCTTTGACTACCTGCGTGACAATATGGTGCAGTATAAGGAGCAGAAAGTCCAGAGGGGACATAACTACGCAATCGTTGACGAGGTTGACTCAATCCTTATTGACGAGGCAAGAACTCCGCTCATCATTTCAGGCAGGGGAGAGCGTTCATCTGAACTTTACACTCTTGCAAACCGATTTGCAAAGAGTCTTAGAATGGTCAAGGTTGTTGAGCAGAATAAGAAAGAAGAGAGCGATGACCTTTACGCTGACGCAGATTACATCGTTGACGAAAAGGCAAAGACCGCAACTCTCACAAAGAACGGTGTTGAAAAAGCGGAAAGAGCGTTCAAGGTTGACAACCTTATGGATTTTGAAAATCTTACCCTGCAGCACCACATCAATCAGGCAATCAAGGCTCACGGCGTAATGCACAGAGACACTGACTACGTTGTGCAGAATAATGAAGTTATCATCGTTGATGAATTCACGGGCCGTCTTATGATAGGCAGACGTTATAATGAGGGACTTCATCAGGCGATTGAAGCAAAGGAAGGCGTAAAGATTGAGAATGAGTCAAAGACTCTTGCAACAATTACCTTCCAGAATTACTTCCGTCTTTATACCAAACTTTCAGGTATGACCGGTACTGCTATGACCGAGAGCGAGGAGTTTGGTGAAATTTATAAACTTGACGTTGTTGAAATTCCCACCAACAAACCGCTTCTCCGTCAGGATTTGCCCGACGCAATCTACAAGACCGAAGCAGGCAAAATCAGGTCAATCATCAGACAGATTAAGGAATGTAATGAGAAAGGCCAGCCGATTCTTGTCGGTACTGTTACAATTGACAAGTCCGAGATGCTCAGTGCAATTCTCAAAAAAGAAGGCATCAGGCATCAGGTGCTCAACGCAAAGCACCACGAGCGTGAGGCGGAGATTGTTGCTCAGGCGGGTAAACTCGGCGCTGTAACAATCGCAACCAATATGGCGGGCCGTGGTACTGACATTATGCTTGGCGGTAATGCGGAATACCTTGCAAAAGCGGAGATGAGAAAACT
>JAZQTF010000105.1:0-1283 GCA_045630445.1 Acutalibacteraceae bacterium | reverse complement strand
GATGCAATGACTCTCTCCGGTTCAAAGGTTGAGGGTTTTGAAAATGAGGGCGAAGAACTCAGAAGAATCGTAGTCGGCCGTGTTGAAGAAATCAAGAGGCACGAAAATTCCGATCACCTCTGGGTCTGCCAGTTGAATGTCGGTGGCGAGAATAATATCCAGATTGTAACCGGCGCACAGAATGTAAATCAGGGTGACTACGTGCCCGTAGCACTTGATAAGTCCGTTGTTCACGGCGGACACGAAATCAAGAAGGGTAAACTCAGGGGAGAAGTGAGTGAGGGTATGCTCTGCTCACTTGGTGAACTTGGCCTTGCAGTCAATGACTTCCCGTATGCAGTTGAGGACGGTATCTTCATCCTTGGCGATGATTGTGACAAAACTCTCGGCATGGATATCAGACAGGCTATCGGCTTTGATGATACAGTGGTTGAGTTTGAAATCACTTCAAACCGCTCCGACTGTCTTTCCGTTATCGGTCTTGCAAGAGAGGCGGCGGTAACTTTTGACAAGCCCTTGAAAGTTGCAGAAAAAGCGGCTCTCAAAGTTGGCGGTGAAGTTGAAAATATTCTTAAAGTAAGCGTTGCTGATTCTGACCTTTGCTATCGTTACATCGGTGCGATTGTAAAGAATGTAAAAATCGGTCCGTCACCGCGTTGGATGCGTGAAAGACTCCGTGCAAGTGGCGTCCGTTCAATCAACAACATCGTTGATATCACAAACTACGTTATGCTTGAATACGGTCATCCGATGCATGCGTTTGACCTTCGTTACGTTGAGGGCAATCACATCACTGCACGCAGAGCGGCAAAGGGTGAAAAAATCGTAACTCTTGATGGTGGCGAGCGTGAACTCAATGAAAATATGCTTGTTATCGCTGACGATAAGAAACCCATCGCTGTTGCAGGTGTAATGGGTGGTGAGTTCAGTTCCGTAATGGATGACACAGAAACAATCGTTTTTGAGTCTGCTTGCTTCAATGGTGCAAGTGTAAGAACAACTGCAAAAGCACTTGGTATGAGAACTGAGTCCTCCGCAAGATTTGAAAAAGAACTTGATCCCAACAATTGTGTTGGTGCAATCGCACGCGCGCTTGAACTTATCACAATCCTTGGTGCAGGTGATGTTGTTGAAGGAATCATTGACGTGTTCCCGACTCCGAAAGCACAGTCCAAAGTTAAGTTTAATTATGAATGGATCAACAATTTCATCGGCATCAACGTGCCCCGTGAAAGACAGGTTTCAATCCTTGAGCAACTCGGCTTTGCGTTTGAGGATGATAT
>JAZQTF010000104.1:0-5617 GCA_045630445.1 Acutalibacteraceae bacterium | reverse complement strand
ATGCTTTGGGTTTGTGGGTCTGAAATAGGTGACATGGTTATCATACAATTCCTGACAATACGCTTTGTATCCCATCACATATTCCGGACACCTTTTTATCAGTTGCACCATACAGCTGCCTCGTCAAATTCTTGTTTATCGAACTGATTATATCAGAAAACCATGAATTTTTCAATGATGCATCGCCTGCGGCGATATGATGTTTTTCGCTACGCTCAAAATGATGTTGCTCCACGTCGTTCCGCAATGATGCGATGTTTGCCCCAATGTGCCGTCAGGCACACATCATTAGGCGTAGCCGTCATCACTCGGCGAAGCCAACATCATTTGCCGAAGGCAAACATCATTCAAAAAACGCACCTTTGTCGATAGACAAAAGTGCGTTTTTTGTTGGCAGGGGCAGAAGGTTGATGTACCTGCTTCGCAGTTACTGCGCTCAACGACCGTTGCTTTGCAACAGTACCCGTTTCGCACCTACTCGCTGAAAACAGTTATCAACTGTTTTCTTACGCTCGTACCCTTCGGGTTCAAGTCCTTCCTTATCTCTAATCAAAAACAAAAAGCACACCAGACGGTGTGCTTTTGTTTTTGGCAGGGGCAGAAGGACTTGAACCCTCGACACGCGGTTTTGGAGACCGCTGCTCTACCAACTGAGCTATACCCCTATATTAACATATTCATTACTGGTGGGCCATCAGGGACTCGAACCCCGGACCAACCGGTTATGAGCCGGTTGCTCTAACCAACTGAGCTAATGGCCCATATCAAGCCTTATTATTATACTTGATTAAAGGTGCGTTGTCAATAGTTAAATTTATAAAATTCCGCCCTCTGTGCAGAGAGCGGAATTTGCTCGTTTTATTGAATTATACGCTGTATTTTGCGGTGTACTTTTCGTACCATTTTGCAAAATCTTCACTGTTGTACTTGATGTCCTGGATATACTGGTGAGGGTCAAAGTCCTTACTCTTTGACTGAATGATGGACAATGCAACGTTTGAACAGTGGTCAGACACACGCTCATAGTTATTGAGCAAATCGGAAAGGACAAAGCCCATCTCAATTGTGCAGACGCCTGAACGCAAACGGTTAACGTGACCCGCTTTGATAACGTCAACAAGGTCATCAATAACCTGCTCAAGCGGCTCAATCTTCACTGCAAGTTCAAGGTCATTCTTATGGTAAGCCTTGAATGTGAGTTCAATGATTTCTTCAAGCGCTTTTGCAAGAGTTGCAATCTCTTTCTGCGCCTGCTCGGAAAACTCAATATTCTTTTCCTCGATTTCCTGTGCAACACCGATGATATTTACCGCGTGGTCACCCATACGCTCAAAGTCATCGATAGAATGGAGAATACGTGAAATCTTCTTTGAGTCAGTTTCGGAAACAGTTCTTGTGGACATTTTTACAAGGTAAGTGCCGAGCATATCCTCGTACTTATCAAGTTTTTCCTCAAACGCAAGGACTTTCTCCGCGTTTTCAGAGTCATACTTTCTGACAGTATCAATCGCAAGCATCAATGTTTCAAGGGCAACATCCGCCATCTTCTCTGACATTGCATCACACTCAGCGATAGCAATTGACGGAGTGTTGAGAAGGAGAGGGTCAAGGAATTCATCCTTATCAGCAGAGGTCTGCTTCTCTTTAAGAACGAAGTTTGCAAACTTCTCGAGTTGCTTTGTAAACGGTAACAACATAAACGTTGACGCAACGTTGAAGATTGTGTGTATAAGCGCAATTCCTGCAACGCCAATCGGCTGATTTGCAAAGGCAAAATCAAGAAACGCGTTAAGAATACAGTAAACGCTGAGGAATACGATTGTGCCAATAATGTTGAAAGTAATATGCACAACGGCAACTTTCTTCGCATTACGGCTTACACCGATACTGGAAATAAGCGCGGTTACACAAGTACCGATATTCTGTCCCATGATAATCGGGATTGCCATTGAATAAGTTACTCCGCCGGTCAACGCAATCGCCTGCAAAATACCGACTGATGCGGATGAACTCTGGATAATTGCGGTGATAATCAAACCAACAAGCACACCAAGAATCGGATTGCTGAACGCAACCATCAACTCTTTGAACGCGGGGGAATCTTTAAGCGGGTCAACTGCGCCGCCCATAAGTTCCATGCCAAACATAAGAACTGCGAATCCGAGAAGAATTGTGCCAATATCCTTCTTCTTGTTTGACTTTGCCAACATATACATACCAATACCGATAAGGGCAAAGATCATTGAGAAATTTTCAGGTTTGAGCAACTTGACAAAAATGTTGTCACCACTGATGCCCGACAAGGACAAAATCCACGCCGTTGCGGTTGTACCGATGTTTGAACCCATAATAACACCGATTGTCTGTCCAAGACCCATAATACCTGAGTTTACAAGGCCGACAAGCATAACCGTTACAGCAGACGATGACTGAATCGCAGCGGTAATGCCAATGCCGAGGAAAAGACTCTTGATCGGGTTTGCGGTCATTTTCTTGAGCAAGCCTTCAAGTTTACCGCCCGCCAATCTTTCAAGACCAGAGGACATTACGTTCATTCCGTAAAGGAACAAAGCAAGGCCGCCAAAGAGAGTGATTATCGAAAAAACATCAAATTTTTCCACAAAACCATTCCTTTCAATATGTTAATAAAATAATTTCAAATCTATATCCAACACTCCGTATTATATTATAATTCCCCATTATTTGCA
This sequence comes from Acutalibacteraceae bacterium, assembly GCA_045630445.1. GTDB lineage: Bacteria > Bacillota > Clostridia > Oscillospirales > Acutalibacteraceae > RGIG7273. The sequence continues at coordinate 2,909 of JAZQTF010000104.1, read as the reverse complement.
AGATAAAAGGAAGAAACCGCATTAAAAAAAATACTTCAACTCATGGCAAAAAAATTGGCAAAAACTAACCAAAAAGGAAAGTTTTTGCCAAATTTTATTTAAGGTTTAATTATTTAGCAGTTGCTCTTTTCTTGGAAGCAACGATTGCTACGAATGCAAGAACCAATGCAGCGCCTGCAACAGCGAGCATTGTGCTGTCACCTGTGCCCGGATTTTCAGGTTCTTCATCTACAGGAGGCTCGATCGGATCGGACTCGTTCTCTGTGAATGTACCTTCAACAGTAACGTCCTCAGCGGGCATTACTTCCGGAATCTCGCTCCAACCGCTGAATGTGTAGCCGTCCTTCTCAGGAGCAGCAACGGGAGTGATTGTTGCGCCAACTTCGTAAGTCTCTCTTGCGTACTCTTCGCCATCTACCATGTAAACGATGTCGTACTTCTCAGCCGGAGCCGGAGCAGCTTCATCGTCAGCGATAACGATTGTTTCCATTACGCTTGCAGCAAAAGCCTTGAAATCAGCTCTGTCGCCAGTAGCGTAGATGAAGTTGATGAAGTACTTCTGACCGTTAGCCTGGAAAACGTAGTTCTCGTAGTTTGCAGTCTCAGCGTAGTACATTGTGAAGCCGGAGTTACCAACTGTTGTCTTTGTGAATGTTGTGATTGTTTCGCCGAGAACAGACTCAAAGTCAGCCTGTGTCTTAGCCTCAAAAACTGCTTCACTGTGAGCTGTGTAAACAGCGATTGTTGCACAGTTTGTGGGGATGGAGGAAGTCTCAACGAGTGTGATACCGTACATACCGTAGTACATCCATGTACCTACGTTGAACTTGAATCCGCCGTCACTTGTAACGTACCAGCCGTCAGTAACCTTGTTGAATTCGGATGCGTCTGCTACCGGAGTTGTAACTGCAGCAGAAGCGGTCATCGGGATGAATGTTGCAAGAACAACAACCAAAGCGATGATAACTGATAAAAGTTTCTTTGACATAATGTCGTGCTCCTTCCGCGGGGATATTGCCCCAATGATTTTTATTTGTTAGGTAAGACGGAGGGACAACTCCGATTACATAACTTGTGTATTGATTATATCATCACACCGGGTAAATTTCAATAACTTTTTGAATTCCCTTTTTGAAAAAGTGTACAAAAAAACAACACAAACTTCTACAATCCGTACAATTTTTATTTTTTTCAGAAAAAGTTAACCATTTGAGGTTGCCAGACCCCGTAGTTACGCTATTAAGTAGGGCTGTTTTTTTCGCCCTGCATTACGGCAGATGCGGGGCAGATTTTCTGGAGGTGCAAAATGAAAACAATCACAATTGACTTTTCGGGTGCAGAAATATTATATCCTGACGGAAATGCAATCGGATGCGAGGGTACGCACAACGCAGTTTCGCTCACGGCAATTCTTCCCGAAAGGCTGCTTTCTCCGCAGATTAACGCATACACAATGTTGTTTCTCAACGGTAACGGTGAGTTTATCTGCTCTGACAACCTTACCCCTGACAACAATCGCATCACCTGCTCATTACGCGAGCAGACGTTACGCGGTAATGAACTGAATGTTCAGATTCAGGCGGTTGGAACAAAAAACGGAGAAATCAGAATCATTGACAAAACGTCCGTGGCAACCCTTGAAATTGAGCGGAGCATTGACGGTGACGAAATTGAAACACAGGAAGAAACCGAAAACATCTACGCTCACATTGCACAGATCAGGGAGGAGCTGAAGAACATCACTATCTCCGCAGGTGGTGATTTTGAGACGCTCACAAACAAACCGTTTGAATACGTTTACGATGCATTCCTTGACGATATGACTCAGGAGGGTTTGTTCTTTGCGGACAAGTACGCTTATACCGAAAACGGAGAGCATACAGGCTGGACAACGGGCCGCGACACAGCCGTATTCATCAGAAACATTGACTACGAAAACACGATTGCCCGTCAGCCGATAATCGGCCAGATTATCTCAACTCCCCACGCATTTCTCACGCGTATGTATGACAAGAAAAGCGGCGTGTGGAGCAAGATGAGTGAGAGCAGGTACGTCACGGACAACATTCCAATCATCCCGCTTGTAAGCACTCAGAATGATGACGGCACGGTAACATTTGACCTTGGTGGAATGCCCGTCAGTTTCAGAGATTCGGGCAGAAACCGCAGAGTGTTGGAAACGGACTGCGACTGCTCATTCATCCTGCCCGAAGCGGAGGGCACTTCCGCCGCAGGCTACACAATTTATCCTGAAAAAACTTTCCTTGTTTACGCACATTTTACTCAGGATGTAAGCGTTGACTGGGGCACGGATGTGCTTTTCTATGACGGTCAGGTGCCTGAAATCACCGCGGGATATTTTGACATCATCTTTACCTTTGACCCGAATGCGAATAAATGGTGCATTGGTGTTATCCCGAAAGGAGAAGCACAGTAATGGAAATATTACAGATGCGGCTGCTGTCAAAAGCAAAGAAAACGCACTCCGACCTGCCCAAAGGATACAAACGGGTTGAGTACATTGAAAGCGTTAACGGTGCATTCATTGACACTTGTCAGGCGGGCAACAATTTTCCGTCTTTTAAAATGAAAGCGATGTTGCTTGATGATACACCGCTCGGCGCTTATGCAGACCTTGAACAAAACGCAATATGGGGCAACAATGGTAATTTGAGATTGTGTATCTATCGTTATGCTTATTTTCAACATGGTGGATATTCAGCAAACCTTGTTGTTACCTCCTATCTGAACAAATGGGTTGATATAGAGGGCGGTTACGGATATTTCAATTTTGATGATGTTGAAAAAACATTTGCAAAGCAAAACAAAGGATATACCGCAGACAGTATTAACCTGTTTAAAGCAAGAACGGCACAAGAGGGCAGACCGTTGAGAATTGACGTTTATCA
>JAZQTF010000103.1:0-3568 GCA_045630445.1 Acutalibacteraceae bacterium | reverse complement strand
AATATCCTCTCTTTTGCGAGCCGATGTAATAACCGCTACTACAACCGTAGGGCTGTTGCTGTTCAGCTTATTCGTCTGCACGACCAATACAGGACGCACTCCACATTGTACCGAACCTTTCATACTGCCGAGATCACAAGTGTAAATCTCGCCCCATTTGATTTTGGATAAATCTTTTTTCTGCATTTGTAATACCTCTCAATGATTTATTAGAAGGGATTACAAAAATCAGTCCCTTCACTAATTCCCACTGAGCGCAGGCGTGTGGCAAGTCTATTTCAAAATATTTTTCAATTTTTTCAGAGCAACAGCAATCGACTGTGATACCGCTTGGTGTGATACACCTTCCTCCTGTGCTATTTCGTGTGTGCTTTTACCATCAAAAAAGTATTTAATCACCCGTTCCTTTTGCACATCCTGAAGTGTTGCCAATGCAGAAACGGGAAGTTCATCGCCTCTCTGTGCGTTGAGCGGGATAAGGATGTTCTCAACAAACTCCTTGAGTGCAGGCTTGTCGCACTTAACTTCGGTCTTAACCTCTACGTCAGTTGCCTTTGCCCACTCCTTCGGAACTCTTACCTTCTTAACGCCCTTAGCGCCAGCGTCAATAGCAGCGTGGTTCTTCTTAACAACGTCCTCACCCTTCTTGCCGTAGGACTTTGTTGCAGCAGCCTTCATAAGGTCTGCAGCCTCAGCAGCGGGGATGATCTTTGCAAGGGAGAAGAATGCAGCCTGGAGAATTGTGTTAACCTTACCGCCAAGACCGATTTCCTTTGCGATTGCAGTACCGTCGATTGTGTAGAACTTAATGTTGTGTTTAGCGATGTAACGCTTCATTGAAGCGGGAAGTCTCTCTTCAAGTTCTGCAGCATCCCATGAACAGTTGAGGAGGAATGTGCCGCCGTCTTTGAGGTCCTCTACCATCTTGTATTTTGTAACGTAAGACGGGTTGTGACAAGCAACAAAGTCAGCGCTTGAGATGTAATATGTTGATTTGATCGGCTTCTTACCAAAACGCAAGTGGGAGATTGTAACACCGCCGGACTTCTTGGAGTCGTAAGCGAAGTAACCCTGAGCGTACATATTGGTATTGTCACCGATGATTTTGATTGAGTTCTTGTTAGCACCAACAGTACCGTCAGCGCCGAGACCCCAGAACTTACAGCAGTGTGTGCCCTTCGGTGTGGAGTCAATCTTCTCCTTGATTTTGAGGGAGAGGTTTGTAACGTCGTCCTCAATGCCTACTGTGAACTTCTTCTTCGGACGAGCAGCATCCATATTGCGGTAGATAGCAGCAATACAACTCGGGTTTGTGTCCTTGGAAGCAAGACCGTAACGGCCGCCGTAAACGGGGATGTTGTCAAACTTTGTGCCTCTGAGAGCAGTAACAACGTCAAGGTAAAGCGGCTCACCGATTGAACCCGGCTCCTTAGTTCTGTCAATAACGGAGATTGACTCAACTGTGTTCGGGATTGCGGAGAGCAAGTGCTTAACGGAGAACGGTCTGTAAAGGTGAACCTTGATAAGACCAACCTTTTCGCCCTTAGCGTTGAGGTAATCAACTGTCTCCTCAATTGTTTCACAAACGCTACCCATAGCGATGATAACCTTTGTAGCGTCCTTTGCACCGTAGTAGTTAAAGAGCTTGTACTTTGTACCGATTCTCTTGTTAACTTCGTTCATGTACTCCTCAACAACTGCGGGAACTGCATCATAGAACTTGTTGCATGCTTCTCTTGTCTGGAAGAATACGTCGCCGTTCTGTGCAGAACCACGGAGTACGGGATGCTCGGGGTTGGATGCGTTAGCCTTGAATCTTGCAAGAGCGTCACGATCAACCATCTCAGCGAGATCGTCATAATCCCAGGCCTCAATCTTCTGGATTTCGTGTGATGTACGGAAACCGTCAAAGAAGTGGAGGAAGGGAAGGCTTGACTTGATTGTGGAAAGGTATGCTACTGCGCCAAGGTCCATTGCTTCCTGCACGCTGTTGGAGCAGAGCATTGCAAAACCTGTCTGACGGCAAGCATAGATATCGGAATGGTCACCAAAGATGCTCAAAGACTGAGCAGCGATGGTACGGGCAGACACGTTGAATACGCAGGGAATCTGCTCACCTGCGAGTTTGTACATGTTGGGGATCATGAGGAGAAGACCCTGGGAAGCGGTGTATGTGCTTGTGAGAGCACCTGCAACTGCAGAGCCGTGAACAGCACCTGCTGCACCTGCTTCGGACTGCATCTCAATAACCTTAACCTGCTGACCGAAAATATTCTTAACTCCGTTTGCGGACATCTTGTCCGTCTCTTCAGCCATGTTGGATGACGGCGTAATGGGGTAAATAGCCGCAACCTCGGTAAACGCATAGGATACGTGAGCCGCTGCGGTGTTACCGTCCATGGTTTTCATTTGTCTCTTTTTCATGGATTTGCCTCCTTAAAAATTTGGTGCTTTCGCCCGTATGGGCGAGTGCACGCTCATACGCAATATACTATAACACTTTAATTTCAAAAAGTAAACATTTTTTATCAAAAAATCTCAATTTTTTTAATGTTTTTTTAAAAACTTTTTCTGAGCAACAGTATTCTTCAAAAAAATCCAATGCAAAAATGCAGGTTTTGGTGCAATTTATACGTTGCCGATTTTCGTTGATATATCAACACTGCAATCCAAAAACGCTTGTTTTTTGTATAAAATGTTGTATAAAAATATTCCGTCTTTTGCCGTTTATGTATATTTGCATAAAAATCGCGATTTTCAGCACCATAATGTTCTGAACAAGTTCTGTGAAAATCTGCATTTTTCAAACCCTTTTTAAAAGGGACTTCTCCGCAACGGCGCAGAAAAGTCCCCGCAAAACGCTTAAAACTTATTACAGACCAAAACTTACCGACAACGCTTTGTTGACCCGATACATATCGGATTCGTCAAGTTTGCCCATTCTTTCCTTTAAGCGCTGTTTGTCAATTGTCCGCACCTGTTCAAGCAGGACAATCGAGTTTTTTGACAGACCACATTCGTCTGCATTGACTCTGATATGGGTAGGAAGATTGGTTTTATCCTTCTGACTTGTTATCGCCGCCGCAATTACCGTGGGGCTGAATTTGTTTCCCACGTCATTCTGCACGATGAGCACGGGACGCAGTCCGCCCTGCTCCGAGCCTATTACGGGACTGAGGTCGGCGTAATAAATCTCTCCCCTTTTTATCATTGTTAACTCACGCTCCAAGTTTTTTGTTTTCAATGATATTTTTAACAACTTGCAGGGCAAATAAACATACACAGCAAAAATTTGGGGAGCAAAATTTTTCGCGCTCTGTATCGCACCCATTACATTATATTCATCCCCCGTCGGTCAAGCCACAAGAAAAACTCATAAATCATAACCACCAGTAAACCGGTGGTTTGCACTGCCCCTATAAGGGGATATTACCGGCTTAACCCCTGTAAGGGGTACCGAAACATTATTATCGCATCACACGCACTGCAACCCGTAAACGGGTAGAAGTTCGGTTCTATCGGCTCCCTCTGACGAGGGAGCTGGATTTTTGCGTAGCAAAAAGACTGA
>JAZQTF010000102.1:0-6338 GCA_045630445.1 Acutalibacteraceae bacterium | reverse complement strand
TGCGGAATTGGTGCGTGTCTTGCTTGTGCTTGCAAGACAAAGGATGCAAACGGTGAGCATTACAAACACGTGTGCAAAGATGGCCCCGTGTTCAACTCCAAGGAAATTGAATTTTAGAGGTGAATGAATTATGGCAGATTTGTCGGTTAAGATAGCGGGTGTTGAATTCAAAAACCCCGTCATTACAGCGTCAGGTACTTTTGGTTTCGGCAGAGAATATGCTGAACTTTATCCTCTTGAAAAATTGGGTGGAATTTCCTGCAAGGGTATAACCTTAAAAGAGCGTCTTGGCAATCCTCCTCCGAGAATTGCGGAGACCGCGTCAGGCATACTCAACAGCGTAGGTTTGCAGAATCCCGGTGTTGAAAAATTTGTTTCTGAGGATTTGGGTTGGCTCAAACAACAGAATACTGTTGTAATTGCAAACGCTGCGGGCCATTCTCTTGAAGATTATTGCAAAACTGTTGAAGTGCTTGAAACCAGCGATGTTGATATGATTGAACTCAATCTTTCATGCCCCAATGTCAAAGAGGGTGGAATCAATTTCGGCACTTCCTGTACAAGTGTTGAAAACGTAACTTATGAAATCCGTAAGCGTACTTCAAAACCGCTTATTGTTAAGTTGACTCCTAACGTTACAGATATTACAGAGCTTGCTCTTGCCGCTGAAAGTGCAGGTGCAGACAGTGTATCTCTTATCAATACTCTTACAGGTATGATAATTGATATAAACACAAGACGCCCTGTTTTGAGAAATAATACGGGCGGTCTTTCAGGCAGAGCGGTTTTACCCGTTGCAATCCGTATGGTGTGGCAGGTTGCTAATAAGGTAAAAATCCCCGTAATCGGTATGGGTGGCATCAGCACATGGGAGGATGCCGTTGAAATGATGCTTGCAGGTGCAAGTGCAATTCAGGTTGGCACAGCAATCTTCCACGATGTTTACGCTCCGATAAAGATTGTTGACGGATTGAATGCATACCTTGATAAAAACGGAATTGCTTCCGTAAATGATATTGTCGGAAAAGTTCAGGTTTGGTGATTTTGAATGACTCGGATTTTACTTATACGTCACGCTCAGGCGATGGGAAATATTCACGGAGTGTTTCAGGGTCATCTTGACAGCGGTATTACTGAAACGGGTGAAAAGCAACTTGAAGCGTTGGCGGAAAGAATGAAGAGCGTTGACGTGTCTGCGGTTTACACAAGTCCGCTCATTAGAGCAAAAGAAACTGCGTTTGCGGCAAACAAATATCACGGATTGCCCGTTGAGTTTGTTGATGACCTGATGGAAATTGGGGGCGGAGAATGGGAAGGAATTCCTTTTGAAGATATACCAAGGCTTTATCCTGACCAGACATCCGTGTGGATGAATGAACCGTACAATTTTATTGCACCCAATGGAGAAAAGATGCAGAATGTGTGCAACAGAATGGTGTCATCAATCGCAAAAATTGCACGTGAAAATGATGGCAAAACAGTTTGTGTTGTGTCCCATGGTTGTGCAATAAGGAATTATATTGCTTTTGTCCGTTATGGCACACTTGAAAGGCTTGCATACGTTGAGTGGTGTGACAATACCGCAATTTACACCGTTGATTATGATAATGGTGTTGCAAAACTTGTTGGTGAAGCAGATGCTTCCCATCTTGATAAGACAATATCCACCTTCAAAAATCAGAGTTGGTGGAAGAAATTAAAGAAAGATTAGGAGGTGTGCGCCAATGGTTATTCTTGCTGTTGACTACGGTGACACAAGGACGGGTATCGCAGTTTGTGATAAGACGGAAACTTTGGCGTCACCCGTATGTGTTATTACAGAAAAATATCAGCCCAAACTTATCGAAAAGATAAAGGCGATTGTTGTTGAAAGAAAAGTTGAGCAGATAGCGGTTGGTTATCCGCTCAATATGGATGGCAGTGCAGGGGAGAGGGCGCAGAAATGCGCTGACTTTGCAAAGGCACTTGAGGAAGCAACAGGTGTTGAAACTGTGTGCAGGGATGAGCGCTGCACAACTTTGTACGCAAGCACACTTCTCTCTCAGGCAGATGTCTGGGGCAAGAAGAGAAAAGCAGTAATTGATGCAGTGGCTGCGGTTGAAATTTTGCAGCAGTATCTTGATTACAGGAGAAATATGAATGGCTGATAAATTGAGGGCGTTTGTAGAGGGGCATAAAGCGGAGGTTTCTTCGTCCTTTTGTGTCCTTCTTCTGTTTATAAGTGTGTTACCGGTTTTTATTTATAATATGTCAATCCCCCGGCAAATCGGCGTTGTTTGCGTTATGTCGTTAGCATCGCTTTATGTTATGTGGCTTTTCAGAATCAGGTTTGAGTTTGTTGGCAGGGGAATCAAGTGGTTTATGATTGCTTGTCTTATTATCACTATTATCTGGCAGATAATAAAGCAACTCAGATTCCACTTCTTTGGTGCACCATTTGTTTTATGGCGATTTCTTTTTTATTATGATAAGCCGTTCGATGTCGGCGTTGCGCTGACGGTTTTCACACTTGTGCCAACAACGTTTCGTCTTTTCTGTACCGGTAAAAAGGACACTGATGAATGGCGTAAAACATACAGTTCTTTTCTGAAAGATGTATTGACTGCCTATGCGATTCTTTATATCTTTATTCTTGTTTTCGGCTTTATTCTTAACAGACAGTCAAGTGAGCAGGTAACTGTCAATCTTGTACCATTCAAAACAATGCTTGAGTACATCTCTGCTGATAAGAAATTCGCGTATGAAAATACGTTTATGTTTATGGGAAATATTGCAATATTGCTTCCGCTTGGTTTCTGGTTTGCAATCAGAAAGAAAAAAAGAAGGATTATGATAACCCTTCTTTTGCCGATTTTTGTAAGTTGCCTGATCGAATTTTCGCAGTATTTATTAAGAAATGGTCATGTTGATATTGATGATGTGATATTGAATGTTGTCGGATTTTATATTGGTGTTCTTATAAAGGTCTGCGTTGACCTGATTCGCAGGGCTGTAACTCACGGGGAAGAAAAAACTATTTTTTGTCTTTGATTTTTGGCTTTGTCAGCAGTTCTCTTAAGCCGATAATGATTATGAAAACCGCAAATATTTTGCTTAATAAACTTGTGTCTATCAGTGTTGATAAATAGTTTCCGACAAGTACACCGATAACGCCGCCACAGATGAGCGGCACGGAATATGATTTGTCAATCAGTTTGTTCTTAAAATGGATTATAAGTGCAATAATACCGCAGGGGATGAAGAATAATAAATTCAGCCCCTGCGCTTTTAATTGCTCCATTGATGCAAAAAGCGTAAGGTAGATTATCAGTATTCCGCCGCCACCAATTCCAAGTGATGCCGCCATTCCTGAAATCAGAGCGGCAATAATATCGGGTAAACTCAATTTTTCACCTACTTCATCAAAAGTCTTATCCCTGCCCAGATGATGAAAGCGGCAAAGATATTTTTTAGTATTTTGTTTGAAATTTTAGGTAACAGGAAAGCACCGATTATCGCACCAACTGCACCGAAAGGAATAAACCATAAACTTGAATCAAGTGTAATATTACCTTTTAAAAAATATATAAATGAACTGATAGCGGTCAGTGGCAGGACAATGCTGATTGCGGTTGCCTGAGATTTTTGTTGGTTGAGACCACAATGTTTGAGTAAGGGGACAATAATCAATCCTCCACCCGCACCGAGCATACCGTTCATTACACCCGCAAGAAATCCGAAAGCAGACAGTTTGAAACGTTTATTCATATAAAACACATCCTTGATTTTAGTATTACGCGGATGATGAAATTTATTAAATAATGTGAGTTTTTTGCTGTTTTGTTGTGTAATAAGTGAAAGATTAATCTTTTCAGAAAGGAGAGTGCATATGGCCAACGGAACCGTTAATTATCGACGTTTTATTGATGGTGATGATGGCGGATTGGCTGAAATAATAAGAGAGTATCGTGATGGATTGATTTTCTATTTAAATAGCATTGTATGTGATCTTGATGTTGCAGAGGAGTTGGCAGAGGAAACGTTTGTCCTACTCGGAACAAAGAAGCCTAAGGATAATGGAAAAGGCTCGTTTAAAACGTGGCTTTATACTATAGGTAGAAATCTGACACTTAATTATTTGAAAAAATCTTCTCGCAAGAATGAAGTGTCAATTGATGTTTGTCCGGGGATTTTAGATGAATGTAATACTCCGGAAGCGATATATATCAAAGAGGAAAGAAAAATTATTCTTCATAATGCTATTAAAAAATTAAAATCAGAATATCGTCAGATACTCTGGCTTGTTTATTTCGAAGGGTTTTCAAATAAAGAGGCGGCTGTTGTGATGAAAAAGTCGATTCATAATATTGAAACTCTTGTCTATCGTGCACGTAAATCACTCAAAACACAACTTGAAATGGAGGGCTTTATATATGAAGAGTTATGACGAAACCATAAATAACGTATTTGACCGCATCGGTCAGTATGAAAAAAGAAAAAGGGAAAGAAGGAAAACTGTAACCCGAACCACTATGTCTTTTGCGTGTGTCTGCTTGATTATGCTTTTGGGTGTCGGTGTGTGGCGTAACGGAAAAGTGCCTGTAGATTCAACGCAGAGCAGTCATAGTACGACTATTGCAGATGATAAAAATGGTTTGCAGATAGGAACAAATACGGGTGAGGTTATTTTTGGTGAAGGTGAGATTTTTTTTAATACAATAACCGAAGAGATTCCCTTGAAATATCCCGATAAAAACGGTATCGCGACTTTAATGGATGATGAGGTTTTTATGACTAAAGAAGAAATTAACGAATATTTTGGAGTTGATGTTTTCCCGACCTGCCCTTATGGCTTTGAAGAAACTCCGCAATGGTTGGGAGTTTACAAAAGGAATAAAGGCACGGGGGATGTCTATTTTGATACTAATAAACTTCAATATACTAACGTTGATAATTCAAAAACGATTGCTGTGAACTTTGGTACAAACTGTGTAAGATATCTTAATGAGGAATTTTGGAGCGATATGTATGATGATTTCTTTGGTGTTAAATACGAAGATGTTAAAAAATCATATATAGATGGTGTTGAAATGCTGATCGTTGAAAATGCTCGTAATCAATATTACGCCGAATTTACGTATAAAGGCGTTATGTTCAGTGTATTCTCTGAAAACGCAACACGTAACGAGTTTCTTTTAATAATATCTTCAATAGTATCTTAATAAAAAACACCTTGAAAGCGGTTGCCTTTCAAGGTGTTTTTGTTTTAAAGCATTTTTTTAAGATATTGCCCCGTGTAAGATTTTTCGCAATTTGCAACTTCTTCAGGAGTACCCGTTGCTACAATGTTGCCGCCCATATCTCCGCCTTCGGGGCCAAGGTCGATTATATAGTCTGCGTTTTTAATCATATCAAGATTGTGTTCAATCACGATTACTGTGTTTCCGCTTTCAACAAGTGTCTGCAAAACGTCAATCAGCTTGTGAACATCAGCGGTGTGAAGCCCTGTTGTCGGCTCGTCAAGGATATAAACGGTTTTGCCCGTTGCTTTCTTTGAAAGTTCGGTTGCAAGTTTCACTCTCTGCGCTTCACCGCCCGACAGTGTTGTTGCAATCTGGCCGATTTTAACGTAACCGAGTCCAACGTCGTAAATCGTCTTTAATTTTCTGTGTATTTTGGGCACAAACTGGAAAAAGTCCATTCCTTCTTCAACAGTCATATCAAGCACTTCGCTGATATTTTTGCCCTTGTATTTTACTTCAAGTGTTTCGCGATTGTATCTTGCACCTTTGCACACGTCGCAAGTAACGTAAACATCAGCAAGGAAATGCATTTCAATCTTTACAATTCCGTCACCCTGACACGCTTCGCAGCGGCCGCCCTTGACGTTGAACGAAAATCTGCCGCTTGAATATCCACGCATTTTTGAGTCCTGCGTTGACGCAAACAGTTCTCGTATATCGTTGAAAACACCCGTGTAGGTTGCGGGGTTTGAACGCGGTGTGCGACCAATGGGGGATTGGTCAATCTGAATTACTTTGTCAAGGTGTTCAAGTCCTGCTATCTCATCGTGCTTACCGCAGAATTTCTTTGCGCCGTTAAGTTCAGCCGCAAGTTTCTTGTAAAGGATTTCGTTTACAAGCGATGATTTGCCCGAGCCTGAAACGCCTGTGACACAGGTGAAAGTGCCAAGCGGAATCTGTACGTCAATATTTTTGAGATTGTTTTCTTTCGCACCTTTGATTGTGAGAAACTTTCCGTTACCGCGGCGTCTTTCTTCAGGAACAGAAATCTTTTTCTTGCCGCTGAGGTATTGGCCGGTAATTGAATCGGGGCAGTCAAGCATGTCCTGCACACTG
>JAZQTF010000101.1:0-14514 GCA_045630445.1 Acutalibacteraceae bacterium | reverse complement strand
AACTGCCTGCGGAGATTTGATTGCACGGTCACCGACACGCGCACCGATAATGATTACTGTGTCAGCGTTTGAAACCGCTTTGTTTGCAGCAGGTGTGCCATGCATACCAATCATACCGAGGAACAACTCGTGATTTGACGGCATTGCACTGAGACCCATCATTGTGCTGACGACGGGGATACCGGTCTTTTCAACAAATCCGCGAAGTTCACCGCAAGCCTTTGCATTGATGATACCACCACCGATGCAGATTACAGGTTTCTTTGCGTCAGCAATTACCTGAAGAGCCTTTTTGACCTGAAGCGGATTGCCCTTTGTGCTGGGCTTGTAGCCGATGATATTAACCTTTTCGGGATATTCAAAATTTTCAAGTTCATCAAGCTGAACGTCCATCGGAACGTCAATGAGAACCGGACCCGGACGGCCCGTTGACGCAATATGGAAAGCCTCCTTGAAAATTCTTGGAATTTCATTTGCGTCCTTTATAAGATAACTGTGTTTAACAAAAGGCTCAACGGATCCCGTTATGTCAACCTCCTGAAAAACGTCCTTGCCAAGTTGGTCGCGCCTTACCTGTCCCGTGATTGCAACAATCGGAACAGAGTCAAGGTAAGCAGTCGCTATCGCGGTTATGAGATTTGTAGCACCGGGACCGGATGTGACCACGCATACGCCCACCTTTCCGGAAATTCTTGCGTATCCGCTTGCTTCGTGACCGGCATTCTGCTCCTGACGGACGAGAACGTGACTGATTGAGCCGTCCTCATATACCGCGTCATAAAACGGGCATATTACCGCGCCGGGATAGCCAAACATTACCGAAACGCCTTCTTTTTTAAGGCATTCGACCATTGCCTGAGCACCGTTTATCATCATAACCCCTCCTATTCCACAGATTTAGATAAACAATACGTTTCATTTTAACACATTGATTAAAATTATTCAATAGCACTGTGCATCATAATTTATAAAAAATTATATAAAATTTGTATATTAAGGTTTGCCTTTACGTCAATTTTGTGGTATGATAGCAAAAGGTGTGCATATTTTTAATATTTCAGTATTAAATTACATATATTTTACCGCACAGTATTTCATTTGATGGGGGTAAAAAAATTATGAGTAAAAAAAGCGTTGCTGTCATTTTCGGCGGTGTTTCTTCCGAGCATGACGTTTCTCTCGCTTCCGCAGAAAACGTGATAAACAGTATTCCGACCGACAAATACACGGTCTATAAAATCGGCATCACAAAGGACGGCAGATGGTTTAAGTATGACGGCCCGACTGACCTTAAAAACTCAAAGTGGGAAAGCCACGAAAGTTGCGTCAGCGCGTGCATTCTTCCTGACAGAGCAAAGAAAGGCATCACTGTTTTTGAAAAAGACGGTGTCAGGACAATTGAGATTGACTGCGTATTCCCCATTCTCCACGGCAAAAACGGAGAGGATGGCACAATGCAGGGACTGATGGAACTTGCGGGAATTCCGTGCGTTGGTTGTGATATGATAAGTTCCGCAATGAGTATGGATAAAGCGGTCACAAACACAATTATGGATTATGCGGGCATCCCTCAGGCAAAATGGCTCGCAGTCACAAAACACGATTATGCAAACCGTGGGGACTGCTTCCTTGCCGAAGCGGAATATTACCTCGGATTTCCGATTTTTGTAAAACCCGCTTGTGCAGGTTCATCCGTGGGCGTTTCAAAAGCAAAGGACAAAGACGCTCTCAGAAAGGCTATGGCACTTGCGTTTGAGCACGGAAACAAAGTTGTGCTTGAGCAGACAATTGTCGGCCGCGAGATTGAGTGCGCTGTGCTTGGCAATGATGAGTTGCAGGTTGCGACACCTTGCGAAATCAAACCCGGCAGTGATTTTTATGATTACGATTCAAAATACATTGACAACACAACAACAATTGACATTGTTGCAGACCTTACCGCACAGCAGGTTAAAAAACTCAAATCCCTTGCGATGAAAACATACAAGGCGCTTGGTTGCGGCGGTATGGCAAGAGTTGACTTCTTTGTCAGCAACGACGGAGAAAATATGTTTATGAATGAAGTCAACACAATTCCGGGTTTCACACAAATCAGTATGTATCCCAAAATGTTTGAAAACGCAGGCAAGCCTTACAGTGAACTTGTTTCAGAATTGATTGAACTTGCGATTGAAAGAAACGCTTAATTCATAAGAAGCAGATAAAAACGGAGTGGTAAATTTGAGCGACAACAGACCGATAGGTGTTTTTGATTCAGGTCTCGGCGGTCTTACCGTTGTGCGTGAAATGCAGAAAGCAATGCCCGATGAAAGCATTGTATATTTCGGTGACACAGGACGCGTGCCCTACGGCACAAAAAGCCGCGACACCATCAAACTGTACGCAAAACAGGATATTGAATTTCTTCTCAAAAATGACGTTAAAGCAATTGTTGCCGCTTGCGGCACTGTCAGTGCGGTTGCGCTTCCTGAGATGGATGCGCTCCCCGTGCCGATTGACGGAGTTGTTGTGCCGTCCGCGATTGCGGCGGTCAACAAGACAAGAAACGGCAGAATCGGTGTTATAGGCACAAGCGCAACAATCAACAGCGGCGCTTACCGTCACGAGATAAAGGCGCGTATGCCGGAAGCGGAGATTTTTGAAACCGCCTGCCCCCTCTTTGTCCCGATTGTTGAAGCAGGATGGATTGAGCGTGACAACGAAATCGCAATCCTTACCGCTAAAAAATATCTCACCGCACTCAAAGAGCAGGGCGTTGACACATTGATTCTCGGCTGCACACACTTCCCCCTTCTGTCCGAAATCATCGGCGACGTTATGGGTGAAAATGTAACACTGATTGACACGGGCTATGAAGCGGCGCACTACGTGCTTGAAATGCTCAACGAAAAAGGACTGAGAAGTGACGGCACAAGCAGCAAAAATCAATATTTTGTCAGTGACAGAGTTGACGATTTTTCAACTATGGCATCAATTTTATTGGGAAAGGATATTTCGGGCGACCTTCGCAAAGTGTCGGTCGATACACTTTAATAAGGAGTAACAATGGACAAGCAGTATATCATCAAGACAACCGGTACCCGCATTGAGGGTGACCAGAAAGAAGAATTTGAAATTATCGCAAGGGGCAATTACGTCTGCAACGGTGATGAGCAGGTTATTTCATACACCGAGTGCGGCGGTGAACTTGACGGTTGCAACACAAAGATAACCGTCAGGGGCAAGGATTGCGTTGAAACCTTGCGTCAGGGCGGCTACACAATGCAACTGATAGCCGAAAAGCAGAAAAGGCATATGTGCTGTTATGACACACCTTACGGCAGCATGGTGCTTGGAGTTTTCTGCAACAACGTTTCAAGCAGACTCGGCAAAAACGGAGGAGAGATTGAGTTTTCCTACACTCTCGACGTAAACTCCGCTTTTCTGAGCGAAAATAAAGTAAAAATTACCGTTAAGGAGGCAATCAACTAATGTCTGTAATTATCAACAAAACGGAGCAGGACCTCCGTCAGAGAATAGAATCAAGCATCAGCAAAGCAATCGCCGCAGGTGCATTACCGCAGGGCGAAATCGGCTCATTCAACATTGAAGTGCCTGCTGACAGAGCAAACGGTGACTACTCAACAAATGCCGCAATGGCATCCGCAAGGGTTTTCCGTCTGCCGCCGCGAAAGATTGCAGAAGCAATTGTTGAAAATCTTGACCTTTCGGGCAGTATGTTTGAGCGTTGTGAAATTGCAGGCGCAGGATTTATCAACTTCTATTTCAGCGATGATTTCTACGCTGAAATCCTCCTTGACCTTGAAGCAAAGGGCGACGATTACGGCAGAAGTGATTACGGTCAGGGCAAGAAAGTAATGGTTGAGTTTGTTTCCGCAAACCCGACAGGCCCGATGCACATGGGCAACGCAAGAGGCGGCGCACTTGGTGACAGCCTTGCGTGCGTGCTTGACTACGCAGGTTACAAAGTCAGCCGCGAATTCTACATCAACGATGCGGGAAATCAGATTGACAAATTCGGTCTTTCCCTTGACGTGCGCTATCTCCAGCACTTCCTTGGCGAAGAGGAAGTCCCCCTCCCCGAGGACAGTTATCACGGCGATGACATCAAAGAAAGAGCGCAGGAATTCATCGCAGTTTACGGTGACTCCTATCTCAACGCTGACGTTGCGGAAAGAAGAAAGGCACTCATTGACTTTGCACTTCCCAAGAATATTGCAAAGATGCAGGCAGACCTCAAAAAATACAACATTGAATATGACGTATGGTTTAATGAAAGCAATCTCCACAACAACGGAGAAGTTGCTGAAACACTTGAAATAATGAAGAAAAACGGTCTCACCTATGAAAAGGACGGCGCACTGTGGTACAAGGCTACTGAGCACGGCGGAGAAAAGGATGAGGTGCTTGTAAGAGCAAACGGCAACCCCACATACTTTGCCGCTGACATCGCTTACCACCGCAACAAGTTGCTTGTAAGAGGTAACGACCTTGCAATTGACATCTGGGGCGCTGACCACCACGGTCACGTTGCACGTATGAAGGGTGCGCTTGACGCAATCGGAATTGACAGTTCAAGACTTGACATTGTACTCATTCAGCTTGTACGCCTTGTGCGTGGCGGCGAGGTTGTAAGAATGTCAAAGCGTACAGGTAAGGCAATCACACTTACAAACCTGCTTGAAGAAATCTCCATTGACGCTGCAAGATTCTTCTTCATTCTCACACAGTCAACTTCACAGATGGACTTTGACCTTGACCTTGCTGTTGAGCAGTCTTCACAGAATCCCGTTTATTACGTTCAGTACGCTCACGCAAGAATCTGCTCAATCCTCAAGAAAATGGAGCAGGAAAACATTTCAATCCGTCCCTGCACAAAGGAAGAATTCCTTTTGCTCAACACCGTTGAAGAAAAAGAAATCATCCGCCACCTTGCATCACTCACAGGCGAAATCGTTTCAGCCGCAAAGGCTTACGACCCCTCCAAGATGACAAGATATTCGCTTGAACTTGCAACCCTTTTCCATAAATTCTACAACTCCTGCAGAATTATGGGTGAAGAAGAAAGCGTAATGCAGGCAAGACTCCACCTCTGCCTTGCAGTTAAAAACACAATTAAAAATGTTCTCAAGATGATTGGTATTTCCGCTCCCGAAAGCATGTAGTAAAAAAACACAGGAGGCAATACAGATGAAACTTAAAAGAGCCATCTCTCTACTTTTCGCTATTTTATGTTTATTCACACTTGTATCATGTTCCCCCTCGGATTCAACAAATTCGTCAACCACCACAACCCAAAGCTACACGCAGCCCGCACAGACGGGCACAACCGTCAACGGTGTCCTTACATTCAACCGCATTGACTACACTCTCTACATCCCCTCCTCCTACAAGGCGGGCGAAGAAATTCCGCTGCTTATGGCACTTCACGGCGGCGGTCAGGGTACAATGAAGGACGCAAAGGACAACCGCGGATTCTTTGCCGACTACACGGGACTTAACGAATGCGCTGAAAAATACGGCTTCATCATCGTTTATCCCCGTCAGTCAACGGAAAACCACGCTTACAAATATGATTACTGGAACTGGTACATCCAACTTGACAAGAATTCAAAAGAGCCAAGAGCGCTCAGCGACATCATTGCGCAGGTCAAGAAAGATTACACCATTGACAATGACAACGTTTTTCTCTGCGGTCTTTCCGCAGGCGCAGCAATGGCAAACATTGTTGTAATAAATTACCCCACGCTTTTTGCGGGTTGCTGCAGTGTGGCAGGTATTCCTTTCAAAGCGGGTACGATTTATGAACTCAATGAGATTCAGAGCACCGGCCCGACAATCACTGACGAGCATCTTGCAACAAGGATTTACGATGCGATGGGCAACGGCAGAAAAATCACCAAAATGCTTGTTGTAACAGGCTCAGATGACACAAGGGTAAACCCGAAAAACTCCTACTCAACCGCTGCGTCATGGTCAATGGTTATGAAGGACATTGACCCCAATATTGACAACTCCGTCAGGAGTGAAACTCTCACCGGAATTGAAGGCGTTGAATACACAAAAAGTATTTACGCATCCCTTAATGGTGAAGAAATATGCACCCTTTACGAAGTTATCGGTATGGAGCATAACTGGCCCGGCTCAAACAAGGGAATTTCAATCAGCATCAGCAACGGAAAAGACCTTGGCTACACGGGCGGAATCAATCTTAATGAAGTTATGTGCGAATTTTTCGGACTTAACAAATAATCAACCAAATCGGAGGCAACACCACTTATGAAACTCAGACGCATCCTTTCAGCAATCCTTGCACTTATGTGTCTTTTCGCACTCTGTGCGTGTGGCGCTCAGGGCAACGACCAGACAACCACTACCACAACAACCTCACCTTTCAAGCAGCCTGAAAAGACAGGCGTTACAGTTGAGGGTAAGAGCGTATTCCACAAGATTGACTACACAATCTACATCCCCTCATCATACGATTCAAACGCAAAGACTCCGCTTGTGATGGCACTTCACGGCGGTTTGCAGGGCACGGGCGCACTCAACGCTCCCCGCACTGTTTTTGCTGACTTCATCGGTCTCAACAAATACGCTGATGAATACGGATTCATCGCAGTTTATCCCCGTCAGGCAATGGAAAACCATTTCTACGGCGTTGACTACTGGAACTGGTACAGTCAGCAGAGCAGGGATAATGACGAGCCGAAAGCACTTTATGACATTCTCTGCGAAGTAATGGCTGACTACAACGTTGACAACGAAAACGTATTTGTATGCGGTTTCTCCGCAGGTGCGGCTATGGCTGAAATTATGGCGGTTACATACCCCGAAATGTTTGCAGGTTGCGCAAGTGTTGCAGGTATTTCCTACAAGGCTTGCGGCGCAGTTGACTCTGTGACAGTGCAGACTATGGGCCCGACAAAGACAAACGATGAACTTGCACAGGAAATTGTGACAGGTATGGGCGACAAAAAACGCGTAAGCAAACTGCTTGTTATCAACGGCACCGATGACGTAATGGTACATCCGTCAAACTCCACCGCTGCCGCAAACGCCTGGACAATCGCTATGGGACAGATTGACAGCAACGTTGTAAAAGACGGCACATCAGAAACAGTAAAGGGCATCAACGACGTTGAATACACAAAGACTGTTTATGCAACACTGGGCGGCGAAGAACTTTGTACTTACTACTCTGTCAGCACAATGGGACATCTCTGGCCGGGTGCAAACGTTGGCGTTTCAATTGACCCCTTCTACGGCTCAGACTTCTCATTCGTGGGCGGTATTGACGCAAGCAAACTCATCTGCGAATTCTTCGGTCTCAACAAATAAAAAACAAAACCCTGCGGAAGTTGATTCTGCGGGGTTTTTAATTTTTGTTGAACTTTCAACATCTGCACTTGCATAAACTCAATTTTTATGGTAAAATGTCAAATTGTTAAGAGTTTTTTCAGAATCGGGAGATATATAATGAAAAAGAAAAAAAGCCAGAAAAAATGGATGAAGTTCCGTCACCGCGTTGTCAGAACTCTTGCTTTTCCGTTTTTTCACCTTTACTGCAAAATAAAATATGGCATCACGATTGAAAAATTCAAGGAGCAGAAAGACACTCCTTACCTGATTCTTTACAATCATCAGACTGCGTTTGACCAATTCTTTGTGGGCATCGCTTTCAAAGGCCCCGTCTATTATCTTGCTTCGGAAGATATTTTTTCAAACGGATTTATTTCAACACTTCTGCGCTATGCAGTTGCGCCGATTCCGATTAAAAAGCAGGCAACCGACATCACCGCAATCAAGAATTGCATCCGCGTTGCAAAAGAGGGCGGCACAATCGCAATCGCGCCCGAGGGCAACCGCACATACAGCGGTGAAACCTGCTATATGTCCCCCGCAATCATCTCCCTTGCAAAGAAACTCGGTCTGCCGATAGCACTTTACAGAATTGAAGGCGGCTACGGTGTCCACCCCCGCTGGAGTGACGTTATAAGAAAAGGCAAAATGCGCTCATACGTTTCAAAAGTAATCGAGCCGCAGGAGTATTCAACAATGAGCGATGATGAACTTTTCTCCCTTATTGAAAAAGAACTCTATGTCAACGAATCAAGACTCAACACGATTTTCAAATCAGAGAAAAGAGCGGAATATCTTGAAAGAGCAATGTACGTCTGCCCATTCTGCAAACTGACAACTTTTGAAAGTCACGGAAATGAAATTGAATGTAAGCAGTGCGGCAGAAAAATTACATACAGTAACGATATGCAACTCAGGGGCGTTGGCTTTGACTTCCCGTTTGAAACAATCCTTGACTGGTACAAATATCAGGAAGCGTTTGTAAATGAACTTGACACAACAGATTACACAGTAACTCCGCTTTATAACGATAACGCGCAACTGTCAGAAGTAATCGTCAACAAAAACAAAAACGTACTCAGGAAACAATCTCAGGTTTCCCTTTACGGCGACAGAATCACCATTGATGAAAATGAAGAAAATCCTCTCATTCTCCCCTTTGATGAAGTCAACGCAATCTCCGTATTGGGTAAGAATAAACTCAACATCTATCACGATAAAAAAATCTATCAATTCAAGGGCAACAGTCGTTTTAACGCCCTTAAATACGTAAACATTTACCACAGGAACAAAAACATTGTCAGAGGTGATACCGTTGGAAAATTTTTGGGATTATAGTGTGTGGAGAACTTTCAGCCTTGTTGCAATTCTTCTCATCAGTCTTCTTGCTGCAAACATACTCAAAAAGACAATCAAGTTTTTGAGAGTTTCCCTTATTCCCACATCGGTGCTTGGCGGATTGTTGTTGATTGTTGTTGCAGGTGTTTACAAATCAATAACAGGCGACGTAATGTTTGACTCCGCACTTTTTGACGGCAGAGGCACAGCAACGCTTGAACTTATCACCTATCACTGCCTTGCACTCGGTTTTATTGCGTCAACGTTCAAACCCGCAAAAGGCAAACTGAACAAACAGCGCACAACGGAAATTTTCAACACAGGCGTCACAACCGTTTCAACCTATCTTTTGCAGGCGATATTCGGTTTTGGCATCACAATCCTCCTTGCTTATTTCATCAAGGATTTCTTCTCCGCTGCGGGCGTACTTCTCCCCTTCGGCTACGGTCAGGGTACGGGTCAGGCGCTCAACTACGGCGGAATCTATGAGGCGGAATACGGCTTTGTCGGTGGCAGAAGTTTCGGTCTGACAATTGCTGCGCTCGGCTTTATCAGCGCAAGTGTTGGCGGTGTTATCCATCTCAACATTCTCAAAAAGCGTGGCAAAATCAAAATTGAAACTGCTTCTGACAAGAAACTCAAATCCGAAGATATTGAGTCAGAAAATGAAATTCCGATGCAGGAAAGCATTGACAAACTCACAATTCAGGTTGCACTGATTGCGGTTGCATACTTCCTTTCTTACGGTGTGATGTATCTGCTCGGAAACCTTCTGCCCGGTATGAAATCCGTAATCTACGGCTTCAACTTCCTTATCGGTGTGTTGATGACAACCGTTGTCAAACTTGTCCTCAACTTCTTCAGAAAAATCAACGTAATCAAAAGAGAATACACAAACGATTTTCTTATGACACGCACAAGCAACTTCTTCTTTGACATTATGGTTATTGCGGGAATTGCGGCAATCCGCCTGAGCGTGCTTGAAGAATACTGGGGCATTATGTTGCTGCTTGGTGTTGTCGGCCTTGTTATAACTTACGCTTACAACAGCATGGTTGCAAACACCCTTTTCAAAGAGTATCCAAACGAGCAATTCCTTATGATGTACGGTATGCTTACAGGCACCGCAAGCACGGGCATCATCCTGCTTCGTGAAATTGACGGAGACTTCAGAACTCCTGCGGCAGACAACCTTGTTTATCAGAATTTCCCCGCAATTGTGTTTGGTTTCCCGATTATGTTGCTTGCAACTCTTGCACCGAAAAAGCCGATAATGACGCTCATCATTCTTGTGGCATTCTTTGCTGTAATGAACATCATTCTTTTCCGCAGCAAGATATTCCGAAGAAGAAAAAAATCATAATTTCATCCCCCTTCCTTCCATAAGGCAGGGGGCTTTTTTTATACCATAAATAATCCTTAATAAAATTTACGGTTGGGTATTGAAATTTGGTTGTATTTGGGTTAATATATGGTGTGGTACTTATATCTTGTATTAGTATTTATTTATATTATTTATTTTCAGGAGGATTTTAGTTATGAAAAAGACAGTTTTGGTTGAAACATCCGCAAGACATATCCACCTCAGCAAGCAGGACCTTGAAACACTTTTCGGTGCCGGTTACGAACTCACACAGGTTAAGGAACTTTCTCAGCCCGGTCAGTTCGCTTGCAAGGAAAGAGTAACAGTTGTTGGCCCGAAGAGAAGCCTTGAAAACGTTTCCATCCTTGGCCCGACAAGAAGCACAACTCAGGTTGAACTTTCTCTCACAGACGCTCGTTCAATCGGTGTTGCTTCCCCCATCAGAGAGTCCGGTGACATTGAAGGCAGCGGTGCTTGCAAACTCGTTGGCCCTGCCGGTGAAGTTGAACTCCCCTGCGGCGTTATCGCAGCAAAGAGACATATACACTGCACACCCGAGGACGCTGAAAAGTACGGCCTCACAGACAAGCAGATTGTAAACGTTAAGGTTGATTGCGAAGGCAGAAGCATCATCTTCGGCGACGTTGTTGTAAGAGTTAACCCCACATACGCTCTCGCTATGCACATTGACACAGACGAGTCCAATGCAGGTAGCGTATCAACAGGCACAATGGGTGAAATCCTCGCTTAATCACTGCCTTAACAGTTCGTTTTTTATTCGTTATTAACCCGGAGGAAGAGTTTTGGAAAGAATCATTATTAACGGCGGCATACCCCTCAGGGGTGAGGTGTCCATCTGCGGAGCAAAGAATTCCGTGGTGGGCCTTCTTCCTGCTGCACTTCTCGCGGAGGAGGGCGTGTGCGTAATTGAAAACATTCCCGGTATCAGCGACGTTTCAATGATGTACTCAATCCTTGAAAGCCTTGGCGCAAAGGTCACAGTCATCAACCAGAACACCGTTGAAATCGATTCAACCAATATTGACGCAAACGTTGTCCCCTATGAAATGTCCAAAAGTCTCAGAGCCTCCTATTATTTCCTTGGCGCTCTGCTCGGACGCTTCGGAAGTGCGCACGTTGCAATGCCCGGCGGCTGTGACTTCGGCACAAGACCGATTGACCAGCACATCAAGAGTTTTGAAGCGCTTGGCGCAACGGTTGAAACTGACGACAAGATGGTTGTTCACGCAGTTGCGGACAAACTCATCGGAAGCACAATCTATATGGACGTTGTTTCCGTCGGCGCAACAATCAACGCAATGCTCACCGCTGTCAAAGCAAGGGGTCTGACCGTTATTGAAAACGCCGCAAGAGAGCCGCACATTGTTGACATTGCAAACTTCCTTAACGCAATGGGTGCAAACATCAGGGGCGCAGGTACTGACACAATCAAAATCAACGGCGTTGAGAAACTTCACGGTTGCTCATATTCCGTTGTCCCCGACCAGATTGAGGCGGGTACATATATGGCGGCAGTTGTTGCAACGGGCGGCAAAGCGCTCATCAAAAACGTAACACCCAAGCACCTTGAGTCAATTATGGCAAAGTTGCTTGAATGTGGCGCAACAATTGAGGAGTATGACGATTCTCTCCTTATCAGCCGTGAAAAACCGCTTGTTCGCTGCAACGTAAAAACAATGCCCCATCCCGGATTTCCGACTGATATGCAGCCGCAGTTTACTGCGTTGTTGTCAATCGCACAGGGTGTAAGCATTGTCAATGAAAACGTGTGGGACAACCGTTACAGATATGTTGAACAACTTATCAATATGGGCGCGCAAATCTCCGTTGATGGCAGCATCGCAACCGTAACAGGTGTTGAAAAACTCCACGGTGCATTGGTTGGTGCAACCGACCTTCGCGCAGGTGCGGCGCTTATCATCGCAGGTCTTTGCGCAGAAGGCACAACGACGATTGAAAAGATTGAATATATTGAACGTGGATACGAAAACATCGTTGAAAAATTGAGTGCACTCGGTGCTGACATCAGGCGAGTTTCTATTCCCGACAATAACTAGGGATTTTCAAAGAAATTATGAGAGCATTGACTGAACATTTTGCAAGGTCTTTGCTCTTGTTTTTTATATACCTAATTATATTATTAAAGAAAGGTTGGTCTGCTGTGGCACGTTTCTGCACTTTGTACAGTTCAAGCAAGGGCAACTGCGTTTTCATCGGCGGCTCAGGTGGCTCAATCCTGATTGACGCGGGTGTAAGTGCAAGAAAAATTGAATCAGCATTCACAGAAATCGGTGAAGATTTACGCAGTGTGCGTGCAATTTTTATCACCCACGAGCATACTGACCATATCGGAGGACTCAAACCGTTTGCGGCACGCTACGGAATTCCCGTTTTCACGTCCGCAGGCACGCTTGATGAACTTGATAAAATGGGAATCATAGACGGACGCTTTAATGCAAATCCGATTGATTCAAAAGGAATTGAAGCGGCAGGGATGAAGATTACGCCATTCCGCACAAGTCACGATTGCAGTGAGGGCTTCGGCTACGTTATCAACACCGCTGATGACAGAAAGATTGCAGTTGCAACGGACCTTGGCCATTACAGCGACGGGATAAATGCCGCTCTCTGTGGCTGCGACCTTGTAATGATTGAGTCAAACTTTGACCGCAATATGCTTATGAATGGCCCGTATCCGTACAGTGTAAAGTGCAGGATTCTTTCAGGTGAGGGACATTTGTCAAATGACGAATGTGCGGGCGCAGTGCGCGGACTACTCACAAGCGGCACAACGCGGTTTGTGCTCGGTCACATCAGCGCTGACAACAATCTGCCTGAACTTGCATACAACACATCTCTCAACGCATTGTGTCAGGCCGGTGGCGAAATCAACTGCGACTTCACTCTCCAGACCGCGCCGAAATTAGCCCCAATGAAAAAGATTATTTTTTAATCGGAGGATTGCTATGCTTAACGTAACAATCTGCTGTGTAGGCAAACTCAAAGAAAACTATCTTCGTTCCGCGTGCGATGAATACATCAAAAGACTTGGCGCATTCTGCAAAATAAACGTGCTTGAACTGAACGAAGAAAAAATATCACAGAAACCGTCAGACAGTGAAATCAAAGCCGCATTGCAGGCGGAAGGAAAAGTCATACTGTCAAAAATTCCGCCACAGAGTACAGTTATTGCAATGTGCATTGAAGGCAAACTTATGACCTCTGAGGAACTTGCCGCAAGCATTGACAATGCAGCATTGAGCGGTTCAAGCAACATTTTCTTTATCATCGGCAGTTCATTCGGTCTGAGTGATGAAGTCAAGAAAGCAAGCCACATCAGACTGTCAATGTCACGTATGACTTTCCCCCATCAACTTGTAAGAGTGCTCCTGCTCGAGCAGGTTTACCGCAGTTTTCAGATAAACTCAAACGGAAAATATCACAAATAATTATCTGAGAATTTTCTCATCAGGGATACTGACAACCGAATTATAGTAAACCGTAATTTCCTTTTCGCTCTGTGGTGAAACGTAACCGCGACCGGTGTATTTTATGCTTATGAGTTCACTGGTCTGCGTCACAATTTCATAGTCAATCGTTATGCACACAATGTCATCATCAAACAAGGTGATGGCATTTTTTGCGTCCTCAAATATCAGCAAATTGAGTTTGTCCTGTTTTATGGTGTCGGAAAGTCCGTCAATTCTCGGATAATACAGCACCGTGTTCACATCACGGTAAGCCGAAAAAACAAGCAGGTAGGTCTGCTGTGTTGTCTGGTCTGCAACGCTTTGAGTTGTCACCATAACGTTGTTGTATGTTTTGCAACCTACAGATGAAAAAATCAATATCAATATAATTATGCTCAACAGTATTTTCTTCATTTTCTTCCCCTCTCATAGATTTTGTAAAGCGAACAAGCATTGTTGAATATAGTGTAATATCAAACTGAAAGGTGTGGTAACGTGCTTTGTTGTGTAACGGATCTGCGTGAAAAGGAAATTGTCAACGTCCGTGACGGCTCACGGCTTGGACAGGTGTGCGACGTTGACATCGACACCTGCTCGGGCAGGATTACCGCCATTATAATATATGGCAAATGTAAATTTATGGGCGTTTTTGGCAAAAGCGAAGATATTAAAATTTACTGGGAAAACATCCGTGTAATCGGCGACGACGTAATTCTGGTTGACCTTGAAAACGCATCGGACACATTTACTGTCAGCGGATACATACGCGGATAAAAAAGAGGTTGGCAAGTCTTATACTTGCCAACCTCTTTTAACTTATGGTGAATTATACTATCAAGTGCAACACTTAAATAAAAAGAACAGTTCATACAAATCTCTGGTAAAATAGAGTTACCACACACCATAAACCAGAAAGGAAGATTTGTATGAACTACCACCATCTTACCATAGAAGAGCGCA
>JAZQTF010000100.1:0-10149 GCA_045630445.1 Acutalibacteraceae bacterium | reverse complement strand
GCAAAAGCAGTGCTTAAGGTTGGCGACAACATCACAACTGACCACATCATGCCCGCAGGCTCAAAGATTCTCCCCTACCGTTCAAACATTCCGCACCTTTCACAGTACTGCTTTGCAGTTTGTGACACAGAGTTTGCGGAGCGTTGTAAGAAAGAAGGCAGCGGCATTGTTGTCGGCGGTTCAAACTACGGTCAGGGCTCATCAAGAGAACACGCAGCACTTGTTCCGCTCTACCTTGGCGTGAAGGCAGTTGTTGTAAAATCCTTTGCAAGAATCCACTGTGCTAACCTCATCAACGCAGGTATCATTCCGCTCACATTCAAAAACGAAGCAGACTACGATAAGATTGACCAGGGCGATTTGCTCGCACTTTACAACATCCGTGACTGCATCGAAAACGATAAACCCATTGTTCTTGTAAACGAAACAAAGGGAATTGAAATTGCACTCAACAGCGATTTCTCACAGCGTCAGAAGGATATCATTCTTGCGGGTGGTCTTCTCAACTATACCCGTGAAAATTCATAATAGAACGGAGAGTTAAAGATTATGGAAAATATGATCAAACAGGCAACTGAAAAATTTGAAGCACTTGTAAGACAACAACTTGCAAGAGCACAGGCTATCAAGGAGCAGGGCGATTTTATCGACTACGCTAAACTTGACAAAATCATCATCGGCGTTTGCGGTGGTGACGGCATCGGCCCGATCATCACAAAAGAATCCGCAAGAGTTCTTGAATATATGCTTTCCGACCTTGTAAAAGAAGGCAAAGTTGAATTCAGAATGATTGAAGGTCTTACAATTGAGAACCGAGTTGCTGTTATGAAAGCAATTCCGGATGACGTGCTTGAAGAACTCAAGGCTTGTCACGTAATTCTCAAAGGTCCGACAACAACTCCCCAGAAGGGCGATCCGTGGCCGAACATCGAAAGTGCAAACGTTGCAATGAGAAAGGCACTTGACCTTTTTGGTAACGTAAGACCGGTTAAAGTTCCCTCACAGGGCATTGACTGGACATTCTTCCGTGAGAACACAGAGGGTGCTTATGCACTTGGTTCAAGCGGTTTCAACGTTTCTGATGACCTTGCATTTGACTTCACAGTTGCAACATCAGAGGGTTGCGAAAGAATTGCAAGACTTGCTTACGAATACGCAAGAAAGAACAACAAGGGCCGCGTTTCACTCATCAACAAGGCAAACGTTATCAAAACAACTGACGGTAAATTCCTCACACTCTGCCACAAGGTTGCAGACGAATATCCCGAAATCACAACTGACGAATGGTACATTGATATCACAACAGCAAAACTCATTGACGAGAAACGCCGCAAGGACTTCAAGGTGTTTGTTCTTCCGAACCTTTACGGTGATATTCTCACAGACGAGGCTGCTGAATTCCAGGGCGGTGTAGGTACTGCAGGCAGCGCAAACCTTGGTAAGAGATACGCTATGTTTGAGGCTATCCACGGCTCTGCTCCGAGAATGATGAAAGAAGGCAGAGGCCAGTACGCTGACCCGTGCTCAATGCTCCGCGCATCTGTAATGCTCCTTTCTCACATCGGTCAGCAGGAGAAGGCAGACCTTCTTGAGCGTGCGCTTGACATCTGTATGTACGAAGAGAAGAAGATGACCATCACAGGTCGCGACACAGGTTGCACATGCAGCGAATTCGGCGACTACGTAATGGAAACCGTTCAGAAACTCTGCAACGCATAATCATACTGTCGGGAGTTGTATTTTATGCAGATAAAAAACAGCGACATTCCGATTCCGTCTTTAAGACGACTTCCCATATATCACAGAGTTATTGAAGGACTCAAAAGAAAGAATGTAAGAAAAATATCATCCCGTAAACTGTCACAGATTACGGGATTCACCGCTTCACAAATCCGTCAGGATATCAGTTTTGTCTGCTCAATCGGTCAGCAGGGTTACGGTTACAACGTTGACGAACTCTACGCTGAACTGAGCAGAGTTCTCAAAACAACAAATCCGCTCAAAGCAATTCTCATCGGTGCGGGAAATCTTGGCCGTGCGGTTGCGTCAAACCTTATGACGAAGCACGTGGGAATCACCCTGATAGGAATCTTTGACAAAAACGAAGCAATGTCGGGCAAGATGATAAAAGAAATCCCGATTCGTAACCTTTACGTTCTTGACGAATTCTGTCACGATAACTCACCGAAAATTGCAATTTTATGTATTCCTGAACTCGACGCCAGAACAATGGCAATGCAGTTAAAACAACTCGGCATCAAGGGAATTCTCAATTTCAGCGGGGCTAACCTTTCAGTTGAGTTTCCCGAGCTGATGATTGAGGACGTAAGTTTCAGCGACAATCTCCTTTCGCTCCGTTATTATTTAGACTAATTCAAAGGGTGTAGTAAGTTTTGGAAAAAATTCTCAACATTGAAATTTTTGATATGTTCCCCTATGAGCACGGATTTATCTATTCAAAGAAAATCCGCACTGATGAGGGACGGGTTAAAATTTCATACAACACCTATCTGACAGAGCTTGGAGAATCGCACAGCATTTCACGCGGCGCATATCTTTTCAACAAGTTTGGCGACACATACAAAAACATCGCAAACCAACTTGGCGACTACGTAACTTGCGACAGCACGTTACTGCCTGACGGCAGACGAATGGTTGTTTTCCCGTCCGGCGAATACGGAATTTTTACAATCAACGGAATGGTGCAGAGCACGGGCGACCTTAAATACAAGGAGGACCGTGCACACGGCATTTGTATGGACGGAGAAAATTTCTGGTCCGTTGTGCCTAACAGTAACTGCGTGCTTCGTTATAATGTAAAGAATCTTGGAATCAATATGCGAATCGGTGGTGGCAGGGATTCCGCATTTGACCGCCCCGAAGACATTGTTATGTATGACGGCAAACTCTACGTCTGTTGCGCTGAATCCTGCTGTGTCAAGTCAATTGACCTGAAAGATTATTCCGTTAAAACCTATATGGTGTTTGACGAGCCGATATGGAAATATCTCCGCATTAACGGAAAAGAGTTTGTATTACTTAATTCAGGAATATACAGATTATAAAAAAGGAAACCCGATTGAAGATTCAACTTCAATCGGGTTTATTTTTATTCTAATGTTATAAGTGACATTTGCGGGATGTTCAGAAATCTGAATTTGAACTTTGTGTAACCGAGCCCTGATGTGAGATTCATATACTTGCTGTCACGCTCATAGACACCCTTTGTATATTTCGGGAAAATTCGTCCGCTTTCACCAAACACGCCGCCAAAAACGGGCAGGCAGATTATGCCGCCGTGGATGTGACCGCTGAAAGTAAGGTCCGCTCCCCACCTGACGAAAGAGTCAAACAGATGCCCTTCGTGGCAGAGAAGGAATGATACCGTATCGGTGGGACATTTACCGACTATCTCCTCAATTATTTCGGGCGTAAGAATAACCGCTTTGCGTTTATATTCACGCATTGCAGACACGCCGAAAAGATTGATTTTTGCGTCCCCCTCATTGAGTGTAATATGTGAATTATCAAGCACAACAACACCGAGAGAACGGATTTTTGAGAAGAAATAATCATACTGCTGCGGATTGTCACGTCTTACAACAACATCGTGATTGCCAAGACTGTAATAGACGGGATAACGTCCACCAAGATTTTCAAGCAACTCAATGAATGCATTTCCATTTTTTGAATAACGGTCAATGCAATCCCCCGACACAAAAATGTAATCGGGCGACAATTCCCTGACCTTATCAGCAAGTTTTGCATTTTTATTTCCGAATCGGGAATTGTGCAAATCACTGATATGCAGAATCTTCCTGCCTGAAAATTCACGCGGCAAATTTTTAATATTGATTTTTTCGTTGACAACTGCGAATCGTTTCGTAATAAACACACCCTGTAACAAGCAGGCAACTGCGATTACGGCAACGATAATAATTATTGCAAGTACCATTTTTCACCTACACAATAAAGAAAGTAATCTTGATTTTAGTAATTATTTGTGCGATAATTTAGAATTAGTATAACAATTATATTGCACGATTGCAATCTTAAGTTTTTATAATTCAGTAAAACAATATGATAAGTTTTTGCATATAATGCGTTGAGGTGAAATTTATGCCCGAAATTATTATATGCATCATTATGTTTATTCCCGCACTGATTGGTGTAATCACAATTGCCCAGAGTATTATGCTTGCGTTCATGACGCCAAAAGGAATGAATTCCCCTATTCTTATCATACCATTCAATTCCGAAGATGACGACGTTGAGTTCATTCTCAGAAGCGCGGGTTTCCGTGCAAAACTTCTTGGGTACAGATATTGTGCAAGGGTTATTGCAGTTGACAGCAGCAAGAATTATTATGACAATGAAATTTGTCTTAAATCCTGCTGCGATATGGAATTTATTGAAATATGCAACAATGATGAACTTTTGCAACTGATAAAAAAACAGAGGTAAAAACAAATGTTAAACGATGAAAACATATCTGAAATAAACGGCACGGTTGAAGCCATCACTTTTCACAACGAAGCAAACGGTTTTACAATCCTTGAATTTTCAACCGAAGAAGAACTTGTGACAGTTGTAGGCACTTTTCTCAACGTCTTTGTCGGAGAAGAAATGACGGTTTACGGCAACTGGGTGCATCACCAGAGTTTTGGCCGTCAATTCAAGGCAACCGCCTGCGAAAGACGATTGCCTAATTCTGCCGCTGCCTATCTGCGCTACTTATCAGGCGGTGCAATCAAGGGCATCGGCCCGTCAACCGCTGTCAAAATTGTTGAAAAATTTGGCGATAAAACCTTTGACGTACTTGAAAATGAGCCGTTGAAACTCACTGCTATCAAGGGCATTTCAATGGCGAAAGCGGTGCAGTTTTCTGACGAATTCAAAAAGCAGTTTGCCATCAGGGAGACAATTCTCTCCCTTGGTGCTTTTGGTCTTACGTCAGAAGAATGTATCAGAGTCTATAAAAAATTCGGCGGCGAGTCATACTCAACCGTTACCGAAAACCCGTACATTCTGTGCAGAGAGGGAATCAACCTTGGTTTTATGCGTATTGATGAAATTGCTGATAAAATCAATCCGTCCTCACCGCAATCAAACAGACTCAATGCGGGCATCATTTACGTCATACGCCACAATCTGGGAAATGGTCACACCTGCATTCCGAGAAACAAACTCATCACTCCCTGCACAAATTTGCTCAATGTCAATGACGAAGAAATTGAAATTGCACTTGACAATATGATTGATGCAAAAGACCTTGTCAGCGTAAAAATCAGGGATAAAGAATACATATATCTGCCAGGCACTTACACCGCGGAAATGGGTGCGGCACAGAGAATTAAGATTTTACAGAAATTTCCGCCCATCTGCGCAACTGCGCCCGAATCGGAAATTGAACTTGCACAGGAAAACCTTGGAATAAATTATGAGCAGATGCA
Organism: Acutalibacteraceae bacterium; assembly: GCA_045630445.1. Taxonomy (GTDB): domain Bacteria; phylum Bacillota; class Clostridia; order Oscillospirales; family Acutalibacteraceae; genus RGIG7273. Next base: position 4,696 of record JAZQTF010000100.1, on the reverse strand, counting down.
ACGCCTTGCAATCAGCGAGGCTTTACAGAGAGGTATGTTTATTCTCACCGGCGGCCCCGGCACAGGTAAAACGACAACGCTCAACGCAATCATCTGGATTATGGAGCGTCAGGGCTTGCACGTAACTCTGACTGCACCGACAGGCAGGGCGGCAAAGAGAATGTCCGAAGTTACAGGCAAGGAAGCAAAAACTCTGCATCGTCTTTTAGAGGCAAGTTTCACCGCTGATGAGCAGCACACCTTTGCAAGAAACGAGCAACATCCGCTTGACACAGACGTTGTAATCATCGATGAAATTTCAATGGTTGACATTTATCTTTTCAACAGTTTGTTATCAGCACTTCCGTTTGGTTGCCGAATCATTATGGTCGGTGACTCAAATCAGTTGCCATCGGTTGGCCCCGGAAACGTGCTTGAGGATTTAATCACTACGGAAAAGATTCCCGTTGTTAAACTCAATGAAATTTTCAGGCAGTCCGGAAACAGTATGATTGTAAACAACGCACACAGAATCATAAACGGACAAGCACCCGAATTAAGACGCAAGGACGGCGACTTCTTTCACCTTGAAAGGCCGAATCCGAATGACGTTGCAACTCTCGTTCAGTCACTTTATGCGGAGAGACTGCCAAAAACTTACGGCTACTCCCCTCTCTATGACATTCAGGTGTTATGCCCGTCAAAGAAAGGAAATCTTGGCACGATTAACCTTAACCGCGTATTGCAGGAAAGGCTCAATCCCCACGATTTTTCAAAGCAGGAGCTTAATCTTAACGGAAGAATTCTGAGAATTGGTGATAAAGTTATACAAACTACCAATAATTATGATATAATGTGGAAAAAGGATGACGGCTCGGAGGGCACAGGTGTTTTCAACGGTGACATAGGAATCATCACAAAGATTGACCACCGTGAAAGCGTTATCAGCATTCGCTACGATGACCGCATCGCAGAGCATCCGTTTGAAACTGCGGCAAAACTTGAACTTGCTTACGCTATCACAATTCACAAAAGTCAGGGCAGCGAGTTTGAAGCGGTTATCATCCCCACTCTTTTTGTGCCGCCACAGCTTTGCTACCGCAACCTTTTCTACACCGCGGTGACAAGAGCAAAGAAACTGCTTATCACAATCGGCACTGTCCAGACAATTGAAGAAATGACAAAAAACAATAACAAGGCAAAGCGTTGCTCTTGTCTGAAACATTTTCTCACAGACACAACGGAGGAATAATTATGAGGTTGTTCAGAAAAAACTCACCTCTTATTGCCGCAATTCTGCCAAAAGTCTGTATTGCCTGTAACAAACGCATTCCGGAAAACGAGGAGTTTTGCAATCATTGTTTTCCTTATATGAAACGAATCAGCATACCGACCTGTAACGTTTGCGGCAAAAGCAAAAAGCGATGCCCCTCACACGACAAAAGCACAAATTATGACTTTGTCTGCGCACCGTTTTATTACAGAGGCGCAATAAGAGCGGGTCTGAGACATTTTAAGTTTGGCAACAGACAAAATTCTGCAAAATTCTTTGCGAAAGAAATGGCAAAATATTTGGTAAAAGCACATCCTGACACAAAGTTTGATTACATAACTTATGTGCCGATGACGGAAAAGCAAATTAAAAACAGAGGTTTTAACCAAAGCCAGCTGCTTGCAAAAGCGGTTGCAGAAATTCTGAATGTTGAGTGTCGCAACGACATACTCATTAAACTGTACGACATTGAACCGCAGCACAACCTCAGCTCAATGTACCGTCAGGGAAATGTTGCAGGTGTGTTTGACGTTGAAAACAAAGAGATTGTTGAGGGAAAAAACATCCTTATTATTGACGACATCAAAACAACAGGTTACACTATTGACGAATGTGCAAAAATGCTCAGGCAGTATGATGCAAAAACGGTTGGCTGTCTTTGCACTGCGGTAGTTATTTAAAACAGATAGGAATGAATCACAATGAAAATCGGTGTTGATTTAGGTACAAAAAACATTATTATATACGCTGAGCCAAAAGGAATTGTTGCAAACTTCCCCTGCGTTATCGCTTTCGACACAAACGAGGGAAAGATTATCACAATCGGCGAAAATGCGCAGAAGATGATTGGACGCAATCCGTCATCAATGAAACTCATCCGCCCGCTCATTGACGGTGCAGTTTCTGACTTTGACAGCCTTGAATCCCTGCTTCGTTACGTTATGAAAACAACTTGTAAAAATGCGGTCATCAAGCCGAAGGTTGCAATTTCAAGGCCTTGCTCAATTTCTAACTTTGAGGAAGCGATGCTCAAAAAGATTGCTCTCAACGCTGGTGCAAGACAGATTTTGGTTGTTGACGAGGGTGTTGCCGCAATTATAGGCGCAGGCGTTGACGTAAGCAAACCCGAGGGTCACCTTGTTGTTGATATTGGCGGCGGATACACAAATATTGCGGTTGTTACCATGGGACAGATTGCAAAATCAACCACAATCAAAAACGGCGGTAACAGATTTGACAGTGCAATCCAAGGATATATCAAGCGTAAATACAATGTTCTTATCGGTGAACTCAGCGCAGAAGAAACAAAAAAGAGCATTGGCGGTGTGTTGCCGAGAGAAAACGAAATGGCTTACGTTATCAAAGGTCAGTCCGTACAGACGGGTTTCCCTGTCAATGTTGAAGTCAGCTCAACGGAGTTGTGCCCGATTCTTTCGGGAATTGCTGACAGCATTTCTTTCGGAATCAAGCAACTGCTTGAATCCACTCCCCCGCAACTTGTTGCTGACATTTATCAGAACGGGGTTGTGCTCACGGGTGGCGGCTCATTGCTTTACGGCATTGACACTTATTTGCAGCAGGAACTCAAAATCCCCGTGAGGATTGCGGAAAATCCTGACGAATGCGTTGCAAAGGGAATGAAATATTTTCTTGAAAACTATGAAAAAATCATAAACGATGATTACAGCTACGATGAACAAGGCGCACTTTATTTTGAATAGAAAACAAAAAGAGGAGTAAGCAAAACGCTTACTCCTTTTTTGTTAGTTTGTTTCTTCAAGCGCACGTTCGAGCCAGATTGAACCAATGTCAATTGCCTCATACAAGCCGCCCTTTTCCGACCTCTTGATAAGTCTGTCACGCGGACGCGCATCGGGATCAGTACTGATAAGCTGAACTGTTACCTTTGTTGCAACTTCAAGATCATCAACCATTTCCTTGTCCTGAATCTGAAGCATAACAACAAATTTATCGTTCATATCACCATAGTACAAAGTGTTGCCGCATCTTACAAACGGCTTGCCTTTATACATAAGAAATCCGCCTTTAGCCTTTGCCATAAAGCCACACCTTTCTACTTGTTGCCAAGATAATTTTCAATTAAAAGTTGCATAAGTTCATCTCTGTCAATCCTACGCATAAGGTTGCGGGCATTGTTATGGGTTGTGATATAGGTCGGATCTTCGGAAATGATGTATCCGACAATCTGACTGATCGGGTTGTAGCCCTTTTCCTTCAACGCTTGATATACAATCTCAAGAGTTTCTTTTACCTGACGCTCTTTATCCGAGGCGATAGAAAAAGTAATTGTATCGTTCATGATGCCCCTCCTAAACATAAAATTTGAGTCTTTAACCATTATACAACAAAAGTCATTCAAAAAGCAACTATATTTTGAATTTTTAACTTCTGAGAGTTATTGACAATTCTGCCAAGGATTTTACTACCCTGTTCATTGCATCGTCAGCCTCAGTATCGGTAAGAGTTTTTTCATTTGAACGAAGGACAAGTTTGAACGCAACGCTCTTCTTATCCTTTTCAATCTGCATACCCTGATAGATATCAAAGATATTTACGCTTTCCGCATATTTACCCGCTGCGGTTGCGATTCTCTTCTGGAGGCTCATTACCGGAATGTCAGCATCACAGACGAAAGAAAGGTCACGCACAATTGCGGGGAATTTCGGAAGCGGTGAGAATTTAACGTCAGGAGTTGCTGCCTCAAAGCAAGCATCAATGTCCAGCTCAGCAACATATACACGAGTGCCGATGCCGTAATTTTCCTGAACCTGCGGACTGATTTCACCCATAAAGCCGATTTTGGAATCGCCAACTGTGATTTCAGCAGTTCTGCCGGGGTGGAATTCAACTCTGTCACTGATTGCTGTGAAGTCATAATTGAACACATACATCTTACGCAATACTTCCTCAACAATACCCTTTACTTCAAAGAAGTCAACGCCCTCACCATACGCACCGATAACAACCTTCTGCTTCTCAGTCGGGAGCTGCTCTGTGCCGTTTGAGGAATAAACAGTTGCAAGTTCAAAGAAAGATGCAACAAGGTTTCTGTTGTTATAATTCTTTGAAACAATGTCAAGCATTGACGGGATTGCAGTTGTTCTCATAACGCTTGTGTCTTCACCGAGAGGGTTGCTGATAACAACGCAGTTTCTCAAAGGTGAATTTTCGGGAAGCATAATTTTGTCATAAACCTTGGGGCTGACAAATGAATAAGTCTGGATTTCGCTTACACCCTGAGCAAGAAGTGCATCATTTACGTTCTTTACAAACGCCTGCTTAGGAGTAAGTTTTGCGTTGGAAACACCTGAAAGCGGAGTGCTTTCAATCTTATCATAGCCATAGATACGAGCAATTTCTTCAGCAACGTCTGCGGGATGCTCAATGTCATTTCTGAATGACGGAGCAACAACCATATCATCC
>JAZQTF010000099.1:0-6446 GCA_045630445.1 Acutalibacteraceae bacterium | reverse complement strand
GCGCAGATCTCTTTTGGATACGGCCTTTTCACAGGTGCGCTCGGTCTCCATTACGGACTTGAAAAAATCGGTGCAACAGTTGTCCCGATTTCTTCCGGCAACACCGAAAAGCAACTCAAATTTATGCGTGACTTCGGCACGGACACAATCGTCGCAACTCCGTCCTACTGTCTCTACCTTGCAGAGAGTGCAAGAGAAATGGGCATTTCGATGGATAACTATAATCTCAAAATCGGTCTGCTCGGCAGTGAGGGTTGTACTCCTGAAATGAGAGATCAGATTGAAGAGCGTTGGGGTAACGGCTTCTTTGTAAGTGACAACTATGGTATGTCTGAACTCAACGGCCCCGGTCTTTCCGGTGAATGTTATCTCAGAGACGGTATGCACATCGCGGAGGACCACTTCCTCTGTGAAGTAATCAATTCTGAAACAGGCGATGTTCTTGATAAGGGTGAGACAGGTGAACTTGTCGTCACAAACCTTACAAAGAGGGGAATCCCGATGCTCCGTTACAGAACAAAGGACATCACTTACATAAATTACGAACCCTGCGAATGTGGCAGAACAAGTGCAAGAATGCACAAGATTATCGGCAGAAGTGATGATATGCTCAAAATCCGTGGCGTAAACGTATTCCCGTCACAGGTTGAAAGCGCACTCATCGGCATTTCTGAAATCGGCCCGCATTACCTGCTTATCGTAAGACGTGAGGGCTATTCCGATACGCTTGAAATCAAGGTTGAGTTGATTGACGGCTCTCTCCTTGACAAGTACGGAATCCTTGAAGCGTTGCAGAGAAAGATTCACGACAGAATCAAGTCAATCCTTGGTATTGAAATCAAAGTAACTCTTGCTGAGCCTAAGTCAATTGAAAGATTTACAGGCAAAGCGCAGAGAGTTGTTGATTTGAGAAATAAATAAAACTTAACGTAAATATATTCAAGAAAGGTCTGAATGAAATGAAAAAAGCATTGTTGCTTGGAAACGAAGCAGTTGCACGTGGTTTGTATGAAGCGGGCGTAACAGTCGTTTCTTCCTACCCCGGCACTCCCAGCACAGAGGTTACCGAGGCAGTTGCAAAGTATGACGAAATTTATTCCGAATGGGCACCCAACGAGAAAGTTGCGTTTGAGGTTGCATCAGGTGCTTGTATCGCAGGCGCACGCAGTTTCTGCGCTATGAAGCACGTTGGTCTCAACGTTGCCGCTGACCCGCTTTACACCTTGTCCTACATTGGTGTAAATGGTGGTATGGTCTGTGTTGTTGCGGATGACCCGGGTATGCACTCATCACAGAATGAGCAGGATTCCCGTCATCACGCAATCGCTGCAAAGGTTCCCATGCTTGAGCCGTGTGATTCTTCCGAGTGTCTCAATTTTGCAAAAATCGGTTATGATTTGTCCGAGCAGTTTGACACACCCTTGCTTCTCAGACTCTCAACAAGAGTTTCCCACTCCCGTTCCTTGGTTGAACTTTCTGACAGAACAGAAAGGGAACTCAAACCCTACGTAAAAAATCCGATGAAAACAGTTATGATGCCCGCAATGGCAAGAAAGGCTCACGTTGTTGTTGAGCAGAGAACAAAGGATCTCACACAGTGGGCTGACACAACCGCAGTTGAACTCGGTGTAAATACTGTTGAATACAATGACAAGAAGATTGGCATCATCGCTGCAGGTACTTCTTACACTTATGCAAGAGAAGCAATGGGTGAAAAGGCAAGTTACCTCAAACTCGGTATGGTAAACCCGCTTCCCGTAAATCTTATCAAGGAGTTTGCCGCTAACGTAGATAAACTTTACGTAATCGAAGAACTTGATGATATCATTGAAACGCATTGCCTTAAAATCGGCGTAAAAGTAATCGGCAAGGAGCGTTTCTCACTCCTTGGCGAATTCTCTCAGGACACTGTAAGAAAGGCTCTTGAGCAGGACAATCCGCCCTTCGTTTCATTCGATGAGGATGTTCCGCCCAGACCGCCCGTTATGTGCGCAGGCTGTCCGCACAGAGGTATTTATTACGCTCTTAAAAAGTACAATCTCTATGTAAGTGGTGACATCGGTTGTTACACACTCGGTGCACAGGCACCCCTTGCAATGATTGATACATGTATCTGTATGGGTGCTTCCGTAAGTTCACTCCACGGTTTCAACACCGCAAGGGGAGCGGAGCAGGCAAAGAAGTCAATCGCAGTTATCGGTGACTCAACATTCATCCATTCAGGTATTACCGGTCTTATTGATATCGCTTACAATAAGGGTATTTCAACCGTTATTGTTCTTGATAACTCAATCACAGGTATGACGGGCCACCAGAATAATCCCGCAAACGGTTTCACAATCAAGGGTGATCCCACAACCGCTGTTAACCTTGAAGCACTTGCACGTTCAATCGGCATCAACAGAGTAAGTGTTGTTGATCCGTTTGATATTGATGGTGTAAGAGAAGTTGCTGAAAGAGAACTTGCAGCAGAAGAACCGTCGCTCATTATCGCTCGTCGTCCGTGCGCACTTCTCAAGAGTGTTAAGCACAATCCGCCCCTTGTTGTAAATAAGGATAAGTGCGTAGGCTGTAAGGCTTGCTTGCAGGTAGGTTGTCCCGCATTGTACCAGACAGTAAATGGTGAGGGCAAAATGCGTGCGGAGATTGATCTCAATCAGTGCGTAGGCTGTGAAGTTTGCGCAAAGGCTTGTAAGTTCGGCGCAATCACAAAGGGGGAATAATAATGGCACAGGTTAAAAATATACTCATCGTAGGTGTCGGCGGACAGGGTACCCTCCTTGCTTCAAAACTTATGGGTAAATGTTTTGTTGACAAAGGTTACGATGTTAAAGTAAGTGAAGTTCACGGTATGTCACAGAGAGGTGGCTCCGTTGTAACTTACGTAAGATATGGTGAGAAAGTTTATTCTCCCGTAATTGAAAAGGGCGAGGCTGACATCATTATTGCTTTTGAGCAACTTGAAGCGGCTCGCTGGCTCGAATATCTCAAACCCGATGGCATTCTGATTGCCAACACACAGCGTATTGACCCGATGCCCGTAATTATGGGTGCGGCAAAATATCCCGAAAATATCCTTGATAAACTTCAGGCTAAGGGAGTAAAGGTTATTTCCGTTGATGCGCTTGACCTTGCAGTAAAGGCTGGCAATCCGAAGTCAACAAACGTTGTACTCCTTGGTGTAACTGCTCGTTTCCTTGGTTTTGAGAGAGATATGTGGATTGATATTATCCGTTCAACTGTTCCGGAAAAAATGCTTGACATCAACGTGAAGGCTTTTGATTTAGGTTACAACGCTTAAATCACGAAAGGGGTTTTTGAAATGGCTTATTTTGCACCTGAAATTGAGTGCGCTTCCAGAGATTATCTTCGTGCTGTGCAGTCAGCGCGTCTGATAAGTATGGTTAAAAATGCCTATGAGAACATTGAATTTTACAGAAAAAAGTTTGATGAAATCGGACTTAAACCGGAGGATATCCATTCAATTGACGATATCACAAAACTTCCGTTCACAGTCAAAACAGATTTGAGGGATAATTATCCTTTCGGCCTTTTTGCAGTACCGCAGACGGACCTTATTCGTATCCACGCTTCTTCAGGCACAACGGGCAAACCTACCGTAGTTGGCTACACGGAGCATGATATTGACGTGTGGGCGCAGGGCGCTGCAAGAGCGCTTGTCGCAGCGGGTGCCAATAAGGATGACATTATCCACGTTTCCTATGGTTACGGTTTGTTTACAGGTGGACTTGGTATGCATTACGGCGCTGAGCGTATGGGTGCAACTGCACTTCCCGCATCATCGGGCAACACAAAGCGTCAGGTGCAGATGCTTATGGATTTTGGCTCAAACATTCTGTGCTGTACTCCGTCTTACGCAATGTTCATCGGTGAAGCACTTCGTGAAATGGGCATCGATCCCGCTGACCTTAAAGTCCGTGCAGGAATTTTCGGTGCAGAGCCGTGGACAGAAAATATGCGTAAGGAGATTGAGAAATCACTCAATATCAAAGCGTATGATATTTATGGCCTTTCTGAAATTGCAGGTCCCGGTGTTGCCTACGATTGTGAGAAGCAGAACGGATTGCACATCTGTGAGGACTTCTTCTATCCCGAAGTAATTGATCCTGATACGGGCGAAGTTCTCCCCGAGGGAGAGTATGGTGAGTTGGTGTTTACTTGTATCGGAAAGGAAGCGCTTCCGCTTATCCGTTATCGTACAAGGGATATTTGTGCTCTTAATTATGAAAAATGTGCTTGTGGCAGAACAACCGTCCGTATGACAAAGCCGAAGGGCAGAACGGATGATATGCTTATCATCAGGGGCATCAACGTGTTCCCGTCACAGATTGAGAGCGTTTTGCTTGAACTTAATATGAACCCGAACTATCTCATCATTGTTGACCGTCAGGGCAACCTTGACACAATGGAGATTCATGTTGAGATGCAGCCCGAAATGTTCCATGACACAATCAAAGCGATTGAAACAACGGAGCACAGAATTGAATCCGCATTGCAAAGCACTCTTAATGTTTATGCAAAAGTCCGTCTCGTTGAGGCTGGCTCATTGGTTCGTTCAGAGGGCAAAGCAAAGAGAGTTATTGATAAACGTAAAGATAATTAAAAGGAGCGTGGCAATATGTTGATTAAGCAGATTTCAGTATTCGTAGAGAATAAATCAGGTCGTCTTGCGGAGATTACATCCGTACTCGCAGGTAACGGCATTGACATCAGAGCGCTTTCAATCGCAGACACAACCGATTTCGGTATTCTTCGTTTGATTGTTGACCAGCCCGACAAAGCACAGCAGGTGCTCAAAGATGCGGGAATGACGGTTTCTCTGACTAATGTAATTGCAATCGGTATTGAAGACACTCCCGGTGCATTTGCAAAAGCGATGAAAGTTTTGTCAGATGCAGGAATTGGCATTGAGTATATGTATGCTTTCATTTCAAGGGATGAAGGACGCGCTTGCGTGCTTCTCAGAGTTACTGATAACGAAGAGGCAGTTGCAGCGCTCAGGAAAAACAATATCGAAATCTTTGAAGAAGATAAAGTTTACAAAATGTAATTGAAACAAAAACACGGTTTGGCTTACCAAATCGTGTTTTTTACTTGCAAAAAGAGCATAAATGCGGTATCATTATTAGTTGATAAAGTTTATCAATTTTTCAGAAAACGGAGAGATATTATGCTTTTTGAAAAGATAGAAAGAATTTTACCGTTGGTGCAAAAACCCGGCAGATATACCGGTGGTGAAGTTAACAGTGTGATGAAGGATGCAGAAAAAGTTGACGTAAGGTTTGCTTTCTGTTTCCCCGATATCTATGAGATAGGAATGTCCCATCTTGGAATGAAGATTCTTTACGGTATGCTCAACAACCGTGAGGATTGCTGGTGTGAGCGTGTTTTTGCGCCCGACAAGGATATGGAGGAGCAGATGCGACTTAACAACATTCCGTTGTTTTCCGTTGAGAGTGCAACTGCGCTCAATGAGTTTGATATCATCGGCTTTACGTTGCAGTACGAACTTTGCTATACTACGATGCTCAATATGCTTCAACTCGGCAACATTCCACTCAGAGCAAAGGACAGAACTTCGCTCAGAAATATGGTTGTTGCAGGTGGGCCGTGCGTTTGTAACCCCGAGCCGATTGCCGATTTTGTTGACGTGTTCTTCATCGGTGAGGGTGAGGAACTTGACGCGGAGTTTGTTGAACTTTATAAACAACATAAAAAGATGGGCTCTGACAAGGAAACATTCCTTCGTGCTGCGGCTAAAATTCAGGGCGTTTACGTGCCTGCATTTTATGATGTTGAGTACAATGAAGATATGACCATCAAATGTGTTAAACCGAAGTTTGACGATGTGCCTGAAAGAATTACCAAAAGAGTTGTACGCAATCTTGACACCGCTTACTATCCCGAAAAACTTGTTGTGCCGTTTATTGACGTTGTGCATGACAGAGCAATTGCGGAGATTTTCAGAGGCTGTATCAGAGGTTGCCGTTTCTGTCAGGCAGGCTATATCTACCGTCCGATAAGAGAAAAGTCACCGCAGGTGATTCTGGAGCAGGTTGAGAAACTTTGCCGCACAAGTGGTTATGATGAAGTTTCACTTCTTTCGCTCAGCACAAGTGATTACAGCGGCCTTTCCTGTTTGTTGCCCGACCTTATAAATTACACAAAGGCTCATTCAATCAACCTTTCCTTGCCGTCACTTCGTGTTGACAACTTCTCAAAGGAGTTGAGTGAGCAGTTGCAGACTGTCCGCAGAAGCGGTCTTACATTTGCACCCGAAGCAGGCACGCAGAGAATGCGTGACGTAATCAACAAAAACGTAACGCAGGAAGATTTGCTCAAAACGGCGGAAATGGCGTTTGAGGGCGGCTGGACAAGTATGAAACTTTACTTTATGCTTGGACTTCCCACCGAAACAATGGAGG
>JAZQTF010000098.1:0-2461 GCA_045630445.1 Acutalibacteraceae bacterium | reverse complement strand
ATCATTTCCGAAAAACTTTCAAGTGAATCAGCCATTTTATACGCCGCAACATTTGCAGCATCATTGCCTGATTGCAACAACATGCCGTAAACAATCGCACGCATTGTCACAATATCACCATCAACAAGCCCCATTGAAGTTCCCTCAACGGAAACCATCTCACCGGTGACGCAGAATTCATCATCAAGACTGCAATTTTCAAGTGCAAGCAACGACGTCATAATCTTTGTTGTGCTTGCCATTGAAAGTTTCTCATCAATATTATAACCATAAATAACCCTGCCGCTGTCTGCTTCAATAACAACGCACGCATACGCGGATAAATCAAGATTATCCTGTGAGTTGGCATTAAATACAAAGCAAGACGTTATAAGCAACAGTGTCATAAAAACACATAGTATCTTTTTAATCAAGTCAATCACCCATATCACTATATGCGGATGAATGATTAAAAATTATTACTCCTGCTCTGCAGTATCGTCCTCTTTTTCTTCAGCATCATTATTCTTTCTGCTCTTGAATTTATCAACAAGATCAACGATTTTATCAATTGCATCAGGAATGAGAGTAATTGCTCTTTCAAGCGGATCATCGCCGGTAGAAATCGGTTTGATTCTGACATCACCATTTGAAACAACAATAAAAGCAACGGGCGCGATTGTGATACCTGCACCACCGCCACCGCCAAAAAGGTCGGTTTTATTCTTGGTTGCAAAATCTGAGCCACCTGAGCCAAAACCGTAAGTAACCTTTGAAACAGGGATAATGGTTACATCGTCAATTTTGATCGGTGTGCCAAGAATTGAATCAACATCAACCATTGCTTTGATTTTTTCTGTTGTGATACCAAAAAGTTCACCTACATTATTTTTGTTCTGTTTCATTGTTTGATTGCACCGCCTTATTTTTTATAGTGGAGTCTATTTTACTTTTTATCAAAGGGGAAACTATTATTTTGAACAGCGCCGATAGCCCTGTGCCAAGCACGAATATTGGTCTTATTTTCAGTTTGGCATAAATGTATGCCCTGTTTTTTTGTCTGATAAAATCAGGGAAAATATCAGCATAGTAACGTCTGACTTTCATTGTGTTGCAGATAAGTCCGAGAAGCGGGAAAACGTACGCGCAAGTTTTACCATAAGCAACCGCAGTCTGTGCCGCGTCTTCATCACCAACAGCCATCACAACCTGCAAATCCTTGATTATAAGATGCCTTTTCAAAAGCCGTGAAATCTTTTTTACGGCATACGCTGCAAGTCGGATAATCTTCTTCGCACCATCAAAACCCTTAAACCTGAAAGCGGTTTTAATAATGCCGAGATTTTTCTCAATTGACGATTCAGCCTTTGATTTCTTATCTTTTGCTTTTGATTTTTTCTTCTTTTGTTTCTTTTCTTTTTTCTTTTTATTCTTTTGTTTGCTTTCCTTTTCTTCATCAGGAATCTTGTAACGAATAAAAAGATAACGTACTTTTACATTAAACGCTTCATCATATTCAAGTTCAAAGGTAACGGGTGAAAAAAGAACAAACGCAATCAAAGCCACTATTGCGCCGATAATATATAAAGCAATCACCCTATCACCCCCGACAATTAAATTTACTCTGCTGTTTCTTCCTTTGTTTCTCCATTATCCGCTTCTTCAGAAGTTTCAACTTCCGTTGCCTGCTCAGGTAATGGCGGCAACTCTGAAAGAGAAGAAATGCAGAAACATCTTAAAAATCCATCCGTTGTGCCATACAGAAGCGGTCTGCCCGGTAAATCAAGCCTTCCTTTTTCTTCAATCAAAGATTTCTGAACAAGGTTTGCAATCGGTCCTGAGCAATCAACGCCTCTGACCTGCTCAATAAATGACTTTGTAACAGGCTGATTGTACGCAACAATCGCAAGCACCTCAAACGCCGCCTGTGACAACGGAGCGTGTTTCTTTATTTCAAGAGCATTTCTTACATATTTTGCAAGTTCCAGACGTGTGCACATCTGATACTTGTCATCAAGTTTGATAACACATATTCCGCTGTTGCGATTATTGAGTTCTTCAATAATGCTATCCATAAGTTTTACAACTTCATCAATGGTAATTTCCAATGCCTGCGCTATTTTATCCGCCTCAACAGGCTCTCCGGAAGCAAACAAAACAGCTTCCGCAGCGGCACGTAACTCTATAAACGTCACTTTTAACTCCCCTTAACAATCTGAATTTTAACTTCGCTATCGTCAGTATCAACGTTGATTCTGTTCACCTTTGAAAGTTCAAGCACCGCAAGAAAAATCGCAACCATTTCGGAACGACTCTTGCATTGTGTAAACAATGAATCAAACTCAACCTTTTCGCCGTTCCACAATCTTCTGAGAAGAAAGACAATTTTTGAAGCGACGCTCACAATCTTTTTGGAAACAAGCGGCCTGAACGTTGCCTCTGACGGCGGTACATTTCTCTGTCCCCTGCCAACTGCTTCCAT
>JAZQTF010000097.1:0-17026 GCA_045630445.1 Acutalibacteraceae bacterium | reverse complement strand
GTCTGCGTCGTTGCCGCAGCCACCTCCCCTGACAAGGGTAGGCGATTATTTTGCTCGGCTTTTTTTGTCTTCCCCCAGTAGAACTGGGGGTTTATTTCCACGTCTAAAGACGCCAATAAAAAAGCGATGGAAGCAGAAGTTTCCATCGCTTTTATTTATTCTTTATTTTTTCTCAACTGCTGAAAAAAATCTTTCAGCACATCAGCACATTCCTGACTCATAACTCCGATTTCTAAATTCGGTTTGTGATTAAACGGATAATCAAACATATTGAAAAGCGAGCCGCACGCGCCGCCCTTGAAATCGCTTGCGCCGTAGACAACACGCTTCAGTCTTGAATTGATTATTGCACCTGCGCACATCGGACAAGGCTCAAGCGTAACGTACATCTCACACTCAAAAAGCCGCCACCCGCCAAGTTTTTTGCAAGCGTTGTCAATCGCTTCGATCTCCGCGTGATAAAGCGCATTCCTGCTCTTTTCACGCCTGTTTCTGCCTGTGCCGACAATCTCATCACCCTTGACTATCACTGCACCTACGGGCGTTTCTCCGTCATCTGCCGCTTGTTTTGCAAGTTCAAGCGCTTTTGTCATAAAAACAATATCCCTGTCATTCATATCATCACACCCTGATAAACTGCTGCAATGCACTGTCAATCAACAACCACGCACCTACCAGAAACGTGGGAGAGTAAACAACAAGCAGACTTTTCTGGAAAATTGAAATTGTACATTTCGGCTTTTCAAGAATGGAATCTGACACGCCATCCTTTGCATCTTTCTTGTAAAGATAAACCGCTGCGATAACCGCTGCAATACAGATTGCCAGATTTGCGCCGAAATAGCAAACCGCATACACTTCATCCGGGAGAAGATAATAAAGATATTCGGAGCATACCGCCCAGAAATTATTGATAAAATGAAGCACAACACCTGTCCAGAGTGACCCTGTGCGGATTACAACATAACCAAGTGCAAGGCCGACAACAAACGCAAAAGGAATCTGCTCAAAATTGCCGTGAATAAGTGAAAACACTGCCGCAGAAATCACAATTGCAAACCTGTCACCATATCTGCGAAGCGGCTGCATAATGACGCCTCTGATTGCAAACTCCTCCGCAAGTGCAGGCATAACGGCGGTTGATACCACACTGACAAGGAAACCGACAAAACTTATCTGCGACACACTTGTCACATCTGAGGGTGACCCGGTCGGAGTTGCCTGGAACAAGTTTTTAGTAATTGATGAAAAGATAAGACTGACGTAATTGCCATGCACGCTCATACCCAATCCTATAAGCATTGCAGGCACAAAACTGCTCCCCTTCCTGATTTTGCCATAAGGGAGATTGTAATGGAATATACGCACAGAAATCAGGTGCACAATGACAAGCGGAAGCACGACACAGAAAACTGCATAAACAAGGTAAACCAGGTTGTTGAAAACGCTGCTGTTTATAAGCACTATATAAGCATCATAACCCTTTGTGTCATAAACCGCAACATAAAACGCGTTGAGTATTTCTGAAAAAATACGTGAAAAAAGAAGATATCCAAGTATTCCCAGACCGATAAGATTGCTGATTATAAACAGCTGGAAACGCTCGTCATTTTTCTTCACTCTTGTATTATAAACATCCATCGGACACCTCATAAAATTCATAAGTATTTCTGTAATTGTAACATTTATTGCCACACATTTCAATACGAAATAATTTGTCGCATTTTCTGCTTGAATTTTTTTCACTTCGTGATATAATTACTATATATTTATTAGCAAAGGAGTATGATTATGGCTAAGAAGAAGAGCGGATTTTTCGCTGAATTCAAAAAGTTCATCATGCGTGGAAACGTAATTGATCTTGCAGTCGGTGTTATCATCGGTGCTGCTTTCCAGGCAATCGTTAATTCTCTTGTAAAAGACATCATCACCCCCTGTATCGGTGCTTTGTTCGGAAACATGGATTTCTCCGAACTCGTTGTTACTCTCAAAGAAGCAGTTACAGAAACAGTTGACGGTGTTGAAACAGTTATCTCTGAGGCAGTTGTTCTCCGTTACGGTGCATTCATCACCGCAATCATCAACTTCCTTTTGATGGCAATTGTTATCTTTGTAATCGTAAGAACAATCAACAAAATCTCCGACAAATTCCACAAGGAAGAGGAAGTTGTTGAGGCTGCTCCGACAACAAAGATGTGCCCCTTCTGTAAGACAGAAATTGCTCTTGAAGCAACTCGTTGCCCCAACTGTACTTCTAACCTTGAAGAATAGTTAATTAAAAATTAAAGCCGATTTCACTTAACTGTGAAATCGGCTTTTTTGTTTTAGAGTGTATTCAGAATTGATTTGAGATATTCACGGAAACCTGCTCCGATTTCCGGATGGTCAAGCGCAACTTCAACGCTTGCTTTCATCATACCGAGTTTGTCGCCCATATCGTATCTTGTGCCGACAAAGTCAACAGCCATAATGCCATCTCTCCTTGCAAGGACTTTCATAGCGTCCGTAAGCTGGATTTCTCCACCTGCACCGGGCTGAGTCTTTTCAAGAATATCAAAGATTTCAGGCGGAAGGACACATCTGCCGAGAATTGAATAGAGAGAAAGGACTTCCTCAGGAGTCTGCGGTTTCTCTGCCATATCTGTGCAAAGCATAATATTATCCTTGACAGGCTCAACTTTAAGTGTGCTGTACTTATGGATTACTTCGGGTGCAACACTCTTTACACCAACAACGCCCTTGCCGTACTGCTCATAAACTCTTGTAAGCTGACCTACAACGGGGTCGGGAGAAACAGTTACGTCGTCACCGTACATTACTGCAAACGGCTCATTGCCAACGAATGAACGAGCACACAAAACTGCATGGCCAAGGCCCTTTGTCACTTTCTGACGTACGTAGAAAATGTTTGCAAGTTTCGGAATCTCCTGAAGTGCTTCAAGCATTGCGTCTTTCTGCGCACGGCGGAGATTTTCTTCAAGTTCAAACGAGTGGTCAAAATGGTCCTCAATGATGCTCTTGCCGCGGTTTGTGATGATGAGAATGTCCTCAATTCCTGCTGCTGCAGCCTCCTCAACAAGATACTGGATTGCAGGTTTGTCAACAACGTTGAGCATTTCTTTCGGGATTGCCTTTGACGCGGGAAGAACTCTTGTGCCAAGTCCTGCCGCAGGAATAATCGCCTTTTTTACTTTCATATTCAACCTCTCCTAACAAAATAAACTTATAATAATCATTGCGATATTATTAAAAAGAAAATAACCGATTACGGGGAGAAAATAACTTACTCCGCCCGAATTCTCCTTGTTTTTACTGATGTCCGTCAGCAACTGGGTTTTGTAAATTGCGTTACCTGTAAGTCCCATCAGGATTTTGAACCCTATCACAATACCAAACAGGGCAAGTCCCGTTGGTGTGAAGAAAAGATTCCGGAGAGCGGCCACCAGCTGCTCAGTTGCCATATCGCTGTACATCACGTTTGCAACCTCAGTCAGATAACCATTAAACAGCACCTGAACAAGAATATCAAAAATTGCGGCAAGTGTACCTGCGAGATAGCATTTGCGGTAATAAAACCATACACAAGTGGGCATAAAGAACGCCGCCCAGTTCCAACTGAATGGAATCTTTCTCCTGCTGATTTTTTTAAACTTCGGAATATAATACTCCGTTTTAAACGCAACCCTTTTTGCAATTTCAGACACGGGTACATCGTCAATCTTTTCCTGAGAATCTTCATAAGGATTCTTCTGCTGTGTAAAACTAAAGGTCATAAACGGCATCCCGTTCATATCACCCTCGTCATTCATATTGCTCTGCGGTCCTTTTGTCAGATCCGCTCCGCACTTGTGACACAGAAGGGCAGATGCGGGGTTTTCGTTGCCACAGAAAGCACATTTCTCAATCTTTTCACTCTCCTGCGACTGATTGGGATTTACGTAAACATAGCCTTCCGCGTGACGGTGAGCGTTGCCACAGCCGTTACCATCCGCCCAGCACTCCCTGTGATGAGGCGTGCCGCAGACGGGGCAGACAACTACATCGTCATTTTTTGCACACTCTCTGCCACAATGGACACAGTTCTGCTTTTCATATTTCAATTATATCAGTTCCTCTCAAAACTTTGTTTCAACCAAAGTGTTAAAAGATATTATAACAAATAATCACACCCTTTTCAACACCCCGACACACTATTTTCCATATTTTTATATTTAACATTTGTTTTTCTTGAATTATGTTAAGTTATAGGGTATAATTATAGGACTATAATTCTTTATAGTTTATAATATAGATCAGACTAAGGAAGTGGAAAAAATGCTTGAACTTAAAAACGTTTGTTTTGAAATTGAAAGCGAAAAAGGTAAAGTTAAAATAATAAACGATATATCCCTCACCCTTGAAGATGGAAAATTCGTTGTTATAACCGGCCCTAACGGCAGCGGTAAATCAACTCTTGCAAAACTCATTATGGGCATTGAGAAACCCACGTCAGGTCAGATTTTGCTTGACGGTGTTGACGTGACAAATATGAGCATCAACGAGCGTGCAAACCTTGGCATCGGCTACGCATTCCAGCAGCCGCCCCGTTTCAAAGGTATGACTGTACGCGCGCTTCTGAGCCTTGCTCACGGCAGTGAATTGCCCGAGCATGAATGTTGCACATACCTTACCAATGTTGGCCTTTGCTCAAAAGATTACCTCAACAGAGAGGTTGACACAGGGCTTTCCGGCGGCGAGGTCAAGAGAATTGAAATTGCAACACTTATGGCAAGAACGCTCAAACTTGCAATTTATGACGAGCCTGAGGCCGGAATTGACCTTTGGAGTTTTGCTATGCTTGTTGACAGTTTCAGAGCAATCAGCAAAAACAAACACGAAAGTGTAATTATCATCTCCCACCAGGAGCGTATTATGAAACTTGCCGACGAAATCGTTATCCTTGAAAACGGCAGAATCAAGAAGCAGGGCGCTCAGGAAGAACTTTTCTCCGCAATCATCAGCGAACTTCAGAACGATTGTGACTTCGGCAAATAAGGAGGAAGAAGTATGAACAAAAACGAACTTAACAACCTTGACTCCGGCTTGTTGGATATAATCGCAAATTTTGACCAGACTTCAATCGGCGCATACAATGTGCGTAAAAACGGTCAGAGTGTTCAGCGTTCTTCAACTGAGAACGTGACAATCACATCAAAGACGGACAAAGCAGGTATTGACATTTTTATAAAACCCGGCACAAAGAATGAAACAGTTTACATCCCCGTAATCATCACCGAATCAGGTGTTGAAGAAATGGTTTACAATGACTTTTTCATTGGTGAAGACAGCGACGTGCTGATTGTTGCAGGTTGCGGTATTCACAACTGTGGCGACCACAAGAGCGAGCACAACGGTGTGCATACATTCCACATTGGCAAGAATGCAAAAATAAAATACGTTGAAAAGCACTACGGTGACGGCGATGGCAGCGGTGAGCGCATTATGAATCCGCAGACAAAAGTGTTTATGGATGAAAACTCATATTGCGAAATGGAAACAGTTCAGATAAAGGGTGTTGACTCAACCGCAAGAGAAAACACTGCGTCACTCAAAGCGGGCGCAACACTCATTCTCACAGAGAGAATGATGACTCACGGCAATCAGACCGCTAACTCTGACGTGCTTATCAGTCTTGACGGTGAAGGTGCAAGCGCAAGAGTTATTTCAAGAACGGTTGCAAAAGATGACTCCATTCAGGTGTTCTACCCGAAAGTTGTCGGCAACGCCGCTTGTAAGGCGCACGTTCAGTGCGACTCCATTATTATGGATAACGCAAAGGTGCGTTCAATCCCCGAAATTGCCGCAAATCATCCCGATGCTCAACTTGTTCACGAGGCAGCAATCGGCAAAATTGCAGGCGAACAACTTATCAAATTGATGACACTCGGCCTTAATGAAGAGCAG
The DNA here is from genome assembly GCA_045630445.1 of Acutalibacteraceae bacterium. Lineage (GTDB taxonomy): Bacteria > Bacillota > Clostridia > Oscillospirales > Acutalibacteraceae > RGIG7273. The sequence goes on along the minus strand of JAZQTF010000097.1, from coordinate 11,083 downwards.
GCTGAGGAAGTAATTCTTCAGGATTTCCTGAAATAAAATCAAAATCTCACAACAAAGGAGGTGCCGGATGTGATAACAGATTTCAAACTGCTCAATGCTTGCAACTGCTCAATGTATAAGATACTTGAAAAGAGCGCAAAGAAAAACGCAGGCGACGTTGCTATTTCTTACTTCAACAACACTCTGACATATTCGGACCTTTTGACAAGCACAAGAAAAATTGCGGCAGCATTGACTGTGCACGGTGTTGGCAGAGGCGACAACGTAATCATCTGTATGCCCAACATTCCGCAGGCAATCATTGCAATTTATGCATGCAATATGCTCGGCGCAGTGTGCCACATTCTGCATCCGCTTTCAACTGCGCATGAAGTTAAAAAAATTGTTGAACAAACATCCTGCAAGGTTGCTTTCTGTTACAGAAACTCCGAAAAATGTTTTGACGGACTTGACATCACGCTTGTGTGCGCAGACATCGCGGGCTATGTGAAAGCAAATTTCAAGGGCATTCTGACAAGCGCACGTCTGCGTTTCAACTCAAACAAAAACTACATCCCTGCGCATGTAAAACGCAAATTTTTCTGGTCCTCTTTTCTCAACAAATATGATGAAAAAACAGTGGATATTGATTCAACACAAGGTGTTGGCGCTGATGCGTGCGCTGTACTTTACGACTACTCAAAAGGCATTATGGGCAACGGTGTTGTGACAACAAACTCATCCGTAAACGTGCTTGCAAAGCAGGTGCAATTCTACTTCAAGCGATACGGAATTGAAAACGGAATGCTGACCGCTATGCCACTTTACAGCGGCACGGGTTTTGGTCTTTGTATGCATACTGCAATTGCAATGGGCATACCGCAGGTGCTTGTGCCTGAATTCAACACTGACGATTGTTGCGAGGAAATCTTTGAGAAAAAACCTGATATGATTTTCCTTGCACCAACATTTATTGAAGAAATCGTAAAGCATAAGCACTTTGAAGAAACTGACCTTTCATTTATAAGAGTAATCGGTAGCATTGGCCGTTATCAACATCAGAATCTCAAAGTCAAGATGAACAAATTACTTAAATCGGGCAAATCTACCGCACGCCTTATTTCTGCATACGGCAGGCTTGAATGTGTTTCAATGTGCTCGCTGGAACCCCCATACAACGGAGTAAACAGTGGCGGATGCGTCGGAATGGCTCTGCCCGCAACGACAATCAAGGTTGTTGACAAAATCACAGGCGAATCCCTGCTTGACCTTGACGGCGAAATCTGCATCAACTCCCCCACTGTCACACGCGGATATTTCCACAATCCGTCTGCAACGGCAAAGAAACTGCGCAGACACGATGACGGTAAAATATGGTTTCACACGGGCGACATCGGCAGAATCACGGAGGACGGCGTGCTTTACTTCAAGCAACATTCGGACAGAGTGCTCAACATTATGGGTTACACCATTTACCCATCCGTGATTGAAGACGAAATCTGCGCACTTGAGGAAGTTGTCACCTGCTGCGTTGTTGAGGACACTGACAAAGACGGCAACACAACTGTTTCCGCTCTTGTTGTGCCTGAAAATGACGTCAACTTAAACTCAAAAGAATCAAAACTGCGAAGCAAAATTATTGAGAGCGTTTCAAGAAATCTCAACTATATGTCAACGCCGAAGAAGATTGTTTTTGCTTACAATCTGCCATTCAGCGACACGGGGTCAATTGACTACGCCTCAGTAAAAGAATACATCAACGACCACGCATAAAACAAAAAAATCCTGTCGGGAAACATCCGACAGGATTTTTTATTTTTATTGAGTTTGTTTATCTTTTGTTGTCTGGCCGAAAACAACGCCCCAATAATCGTTATCAAGTATCTTTACCGAATAAACAAAACGTTGTTTTACAAAAGCGTTGACCGTGTCAACATACTCCTGCGACACCTGCGCGCCGGTGAGACTTGTCACCTCGCCGGTTGCGGCATTATAACTTGCAATATCAGTTATCCAGCTGCGGTCACTGAGCATTACGATGCTGCCATCGGGAGAGAAAATGTCACGGCCCATCATAAGCCTTGAATCATACTCAAGCCCGAAAAGGTTTGAAATTGTGGGCAGGACATCAAGGGTTGAGCAGGGAGTGTCAATAACTGTGTGCTCCATTCCGTAACTCCAGATGATGAGAGGGCTTTTGTAGATTTCAAAAGACTTATCCACCTCATAGCCTGCAAGTTCATCTATTGCGTCTTTTTCAAGCGCATAGGGATAATGGTCAGCGTACATAACAATTACTGTGTCCTCAAGTTTGCCCGCTTCTTCAAGCGATGACATCAGATACTGCATTGCAAATTCAAGTTCAAGATTGCACGCAAGGTACGCTTTTGCACTCTCTGACAAATCAAGATGCTCCACGTATTTCATATTCTTGTATGCCATATAATTGCCGTAATAAGTGTATGCTGCGTGGCCGCTGACAGTCATATAATAAGTATGGAACTGATCATCGTTTACGTACTCATCAACCGTTTCCATAATCATTTCAAGGTCTGATTCGGGCCAATATTTTGCAATATTGAGTCCGCCCATATAGCCGCCGCCATTTCCCTTGTATTTATCATAGCCCATTGCGGGATAGGTTATCTGGCGGTCATAGTATTTATAATCGTGATTATGGTACGCATAGACACCATAACCGAGCGAATTAAACTGATTGCCAAGGCAGAAGGGCAGATAATTGTCCGCTGACTCCTGATGACTCCACACGCCTGTTTTTGGCATAAGGCTCATACTTGCGGCGTACTCACCGTCAGTTGTTGAAGTCCACCAGAGCGGCACATAGAAGTTTGTAAACTCAAAGCCCTCCGTTACAAGACGGTAGAGCGTTGGTGTCAAAGTTTCATCAACGGCAAGGCTTGAGAAAGACTCACAACAAAGTACAATCAGGTTCTTATCCTTGAACATTCCCGTGTATTGATTCTTCTGCGTTCCATCAAGAGCGGAGAAATAATTGTGCATATTAAGAAGTTCAGGGTCGGTTTCGTTTGCGATAAGCGAATCAAAATCAATATCCATCACGTTGTAGCCATACGCTACGGGAGGATTGACGGGCTGTGACGTTGTGCCGGTTGTGCTGTCCTCAGTGGGAAGATCAACCGGGCCATTTTCATCCTTGTCGAGTTCTTCCTCAAAACCGAAAATTGTCCTTTGAATATCGATTCTGAAGTTTGTCATAACGCCGAACATTCTCTGCGTCGGCTCATTGTCATAAACATTGTGATAATAAGTATGCGGTCCGTTTGCCTCATTTGCCGTGAACTGAACGGCAATCACAAGAACAAGGTATGCAACAACACTTGCACCCAGTGCAACACCCTTGAATCTGATTTTACTGCGTTCACAACTGAAAAACTTCTTGCCGAAAATGATAAAGAAAAGAAGCGGAATAAGATAAACGATGATTGCATAAAGACGATTTAAGATCAAAACAAAAACTATGCTATAAAACTCTGCCGCCTGACCCGCACCTTCAACGGAGTTGAAAGGAAGCGGACGCTGGAAGAATGAAAAATAAACCGTCTGTGTGCTGAAAAGAAGAAACATCAACGCGGACAAAACAATCGCTACAGCACGATTGACTTTTACATTCTTTGACAGATTGGAGAGAATATAGAAAACTCCTCCGAAAATAAACGAAGAACATAAAATATATAAAAGTGTGCGGAGAATTGTGACACTCCCCCATGACGACGGATAAACAAAGAGATTGAACGTCAATTCAAGATAAAAAATTGACACCGGAAAAAACAACGCAAAACCGTATTTTTTCAAAAACGCTCTGAAACCCGTTGATGTGTTTGTATTGGCGTCCATAATCCTGCCTCCTGTCATTTCATATTTATCGGTGCAGTTATTGTAAACTGCGTAAACTCACCATATTCGGACGTAACTTCAATTTTAAATCCGAGATTTGCTCCAAGAAGTCCAAGCATTGAAAGGCCGATTCCACTGCCTGAAATATCAGTTGCACGCACGTCATCGGCACGATAGAATCTGTCAAAAATTCTTGGCAAATCCTCACGTCTGATTCCTCGTCCTGAATCATAGAAAGTAATTTCAATCTCATCATCACGAACTTTTGTGGCGGTGATTTTGATTTTGTCACCCTCCGAGGTGTATTTGAAAGCATTGTCAAGCAAAAGAATAAATGCACGTTTCATTTTTTCGTAGTCCCATCCGACAATTATATCTTCGGGCATAACTTCAAATGTAAACTCCTTATTCTGCACTTCGGCAAGAACGGAAAATACATCATCGGAAATTTTGTTCAGCATCTCACTGAGGCTGAATTGTGTTATGTTATGGTCCGCAAACGCGTCCTCTTTTGACAACATAATCAGATGATTGCTCATCTTTTCCATTGCGGTTATTTCGGAAATTACGTCCGAAATCTCCTTTGTATGCTCCTGAATTTCATCGCCCGGATAACGCGAGATAAGTTCCATCTTGCCCTTGATTATTGCAAGCGGAGTGCGCATCTCGTGGCTTGCATCCTGGACAAAGAGCATCTGCTTTCGGTACGCTTCCCTGATTGGTGCAAGAATCTTTTTGGAATAGAACTTTGCAACAAACCAGACACCGACAAAAGCAAGAATGAGTGCTGATATAAGCGCTATTGAAAGTTTCATAAGCGCATCATATTCAGGCTCAACATTACGCGCAATCACGATTGTTATGCCCTTTTCAGCAACAGCAACACCCTTGAAATCAATGTTTCTGAATTTGAACTCGGAAACACCATTTTCAACGTCTGACAAGTCAGCAGTTATAGAGTGGGTATAATATCCGTCAATCGACGACCATAAAAGCTGATCATTGACAAAAATGAAGCGGACATACTTCAACGCGTTTCCATCAGTGTAGCCGCCGAAGAAGTTTTCAAATCCCTGTGGCGGTACAATCTGCGGCGGTGTATCCATAGGAACGTCCAGATCAGGTACGGAATTGCTTTCAAAAAGACTTTTGAGCAACGATGTTTCAATTGTCTTGTACTTCTCCAACTCCTTTTCCACTTCGTGAAACGTAACAAATTTGTACGTCGCCATAACTATACCTGAAAACAAAATCATTATAAGCATTGATACAGCCATTATTACAAGCACAATTTTCTTTCGCGTTTTGGTAAAAAGTTTTTCACTGTGTGTTACTTTATTTTCCATTATTCTCCCTCATCGAAGATGTAACCCATTCCTCGTTTGGTTACAATATATTTGTCATATCCATACGGTGCAAGTTTCTTACGGAGCATACTTACATAAACTTCAATTATGCTCTCACCCGCGTCGCTGTCAATTCCGCATATCCTTGAAAAAATCTGATTTTTGAAAAGCAAGGTGTTGCGGTTAATGAGAAAATACTCAAGCAGACGGAGCAGTTTTTCCTGCAATATTATTTCAACAGTTGTGCCCTGCTCTGTGCGGACAATGCACTTTTGCTGGGCGAGGTCAATTGACAAGCCTTTGAAAGACACTTTGTTGACCGTTTCCATTTTGCCGATGCTGCGAAGCACTGCATAAGCACGCGCTTTCAACTCCTCCATATAAAACGGCTTTGTCAGATAATCGTTTGTGCCGAGTTCAAATGCGGTCAGTTTATCCTCAAGACCTTCCTTTGCGGTGAGAATAATTACACCAACACTTTTGTTTTGCTTTTTTATATGACGCAAAACAGAGATGCCGTCCACATTCGGAAGCATCAGGTCAAGCACAACTAAATCATAATCATCGTAATCATAGTATGCTATTGCATCCGCTCCGTCATAGACGGCGGTCACATCAAACTCATTTGCAAAAAAATCACAAACGCTTGCACTGAGTTTTTTATTGTCTTCAACAAGCAAAATTTTAAACATAAAATCACATCCAAAGTAAATTTACGACCTTGGTCATATTGCAATAAATGTACTGACTTTCCCTTAAAATTTGCTGAATTTATCGATTAAAAATCCCCTTACGTCACCTGCAAGATATAGTGAGCCACCAACAACAAGGCTCTCCCCTTCTGCCAGCAAATCGTGAGCAAGGGTTATTGCATCCGCGGGATTTTCACAAGCGATTACTTCACCGCAATATTTCTTTGCACACTCGCAAAGATTCTGCGCTGACTCACTTCTGGGGTTTGTTGCGGTTGTTGTGATAATACGGCTGAAAAGCGGTGCTAAACGGGAGAGATAGGACTCATAGTCCTTGTCCTTCATAAAGCCGATAACCGCAGTTATTCTGCCGCTGACGTTTGACGAAAGATTATCGTAAAGCACCTTGCACGCGCCCTCATTATGCCCGCCATCAAGCAGTACAAGCGGAGAGGAAGAAATAATCTCCATACGTGCGGCAATTACCGCATTGGCAACGCCGTTTACAATGCTTTCATCACTGATATGAAAACCATTTTCCCTGACGGCAAGCGCAGTTTCAATCGCGTTTATTGCGTTGCAGACCTGATACCTGCCTGAAAGACGGGTAAAATATTCCACACCCTTGTATTCAAAATGAGTGCCGAAAATATTTTCACTCTCAATCACAGCGAGCGAAACGTCACCAACGTGCAGAGAATTGCCCTTTTCTTTTGCCGTTTTTTCTACCACTGCAAACGCTTCGGGGTCCATCTGCGGATAGGCAACGGTTACTCCCCCCTGCTTGATAATGCCGCATTTTTCAGCGGCAATCTGTGCAACAGTTTCACCGAGAATGTCCGTATGGTCAAGCGAAACGGAAGTAATCACACTTGCAAGCGGGACAGAAATAACGTTTGTTGAATCAAGCCTTCCGCCAAGTCCTACCTCTAAAACAACAACGTCGCAATTATTCTTTGCAAAATAAACAAACGCTGCCGCGGTTACGATTTCAAACTCGGTTGCACAAATGCCCTGTGCATCAAGTTTTTCAACAACGGGTTTTATCTGTGTGATAATTTCGGCAAGTTCATCGTGCGGAATCATCCTGCCGTTTATCTGCATACGCTCACAGAAATCCACCACGTAGGGAGAAGTAAACAAGCCCGTCCTGTATCCGTTGCTAATCATTATTTCAGAAAGCATTGTGCTTGTTGAGCCTTTGCCGTTTGTTCCCCCGACGTGAATATATTTAAGATTTTTCTGAGGATTGCCAAGTGCCTGACAAAGACTTTCAATCCTCAGCAGTCCGAGATTGCTGCCGAAGCAATCCCTGCTATGTATAAAGCCAAGAGCCTCATCATAGGTCAATTCAATCACCAACTAATTTAATTTTGCCAGACTTTCATCAATGAGAGCAATTTTCTCGTTGAGTTTTGCAAGCGCCTGACGCTGGCCTTCAACAACCTTTTCGGGTGCTTTTGCTACGAAAGAGGGATTGTTGAGTTTGTTCATAATGAACTCAACGTCCTTCAATGCGGCATCCTTTTCCTTGTTGAGTCTTGCACGCTCTGCTTCAAAGTCAACAAGGTCACCCATCGGGATGTAAATTCTTGCGCTGTCAGTTACAACGCTGACCGCATTGGGAAGGTCAAAATTGCTGCCGATTTCAACTTCGGATGCGTAAGCAAGTTTCATAATAATCTTTTCGCCCATCTTGAAAGTGTCAGCGTATGCAGTTTCAATGCAAACCTTTGCTTTCTTTGACGGGGGCACATTCATCTCTGCACGGCGGTTTCTGATAGCCTTGATTGCATTGATGATGTGATCCATCGCCTGCTCGTCCTGCTCAAAGTTGAGGGATTCGTCATATCTGAACCAATCGGAAACCATAATTGATTCACCTGAATGCGGGAGTGTCTGCCAGATTTCTTCCGTGATAAACGGAATGAACGGATGGAGCAATACAAGCGCGTTGGACATAATGTAAACAAGCACTTTGCGTGCATTTTCTGCGCCCTTGCTCTCCTTCTCCCAAAGTCTGATTTTTGCAATTTCAATGTACCAGTCACAGAAAACATCCCACATAAAGTCATAAAGTTTTGCAACTGCAATACCGAGTTCAAACTTTTCAAGGTTTTCTGTAACTTCTTTTGCAAGGGAGTTGAACTTGCTGATGATGAACTTGTCTTCAAGTTCAAGTTCCTGCGGAAGTGACGGCGCACCCTCATCACCGTTGAGATTCATAAGAATGAATCTTGCCGCATTCCAGAGTTTGTTTGCAAAGTTGCGGTTTGCTTCAACTCTCTGCTCGGAATATCTCATATCATTTCCGGGGCTGTTACCTGTTGCAAGAGTAAGACGCAACGCGTCAGCACCGAACTGATCAATAACTTCAAGCGGGTCAATACCGTTGCCGAGAGATTTGGACATCTTTCTGCCCTGTGAATCACGGATGATGCCATGGAAAAGAACAGTGTTGAACGGAATTTCTCCCATATGTTCAAGACCTGAGAAAATCATTCTTGCAACCCAGAAGAAGATGATATCATAACCTGTAACAAGTGTGCTTGTGGGGTAATATCTCTTAAGATCAGGTGTTTCATCCGGCCAGCCAAGAGTTGAGAACGGCCAGAGAGCGGATGAGAACCATGTGTCAAGTGTGTCAGGGTCCTGAGTCATTGCGGTTGAGCCGCACTTGGGACATGTATGTACGTCATCCTTGGAAACTACTGTTTCGCCACAAGCGTCACAGTACCAGGCGGGAATTCTGTGACCCCACCAGAGCTGACGGGAAATACACCAGTCCTTGATGTTCTCCATCCAGTTATAATAAATTTTATCAAAACGCTCGGGAATGAGTTTGATGTCACCATCACGCACTGCAGCGATTGCAGGCTTTGCAAGGGGTTCCATCTTTACAAACCACTGCTTCTTGACTCTGGGGTCAATTGTTGTGCGGCAGCGGTAGCAGGTGCCAACATTGTGCTTGATAGGCTCAACTTTTACAAGGAAGCCGAGTTCATCAAGTTCCTTTACAATCTGCTTTCTGCATTCAAGTGCTTCCATTCCGCAGTACTTGCCTGCATTCTCATTAAGGTGACCATCGTCAGTCATAATGTTGAGAAGCGGGAGATTGTGACGCAAGCCAACCTCAAAGTCATTGGGGTCATGTGCGGGTGTGATTTTAACAACACCTGTACCGAAATCCATCTCAACATAATCATCGGCAACAATCGGAATCTCCTTGTTTACAATCGGGAGAATCAAAGTCTTGCCAACAAGGTGAGCGTAACGCTCATCATTGGGGTTTACTGCAACAGCGGTATCACCGAGCATTGTTTCGGGACGGGTTGTTGCAAGCTGTAGATAGCCACTGCCATCTGCGAGCGGATAACGAAGATGCCAGAAATTGCCCTCTGCCTCTGCATACTCAACCTCCGCATCAGAGATTGAAGTCTTACAGTGGGGACACCAGTTGATAATCTTCTCACCCTTATAAATAAGTCCTTTTTCATAAAGACGGACAAAAACTTCTTTTACAGCCTTGCTGCAGCCCTCGTCAAGAGTAAATCTCTCACGCTCCCAGTCGCAGGAAGAGCCAAGTTTTTTAAGTTGCTCTACGATTCTGTTACCGTAGGTTTCTTTCCACTGCCATGCACGCTTGAGAAATTCTTCTCTGCCAAGTGATTCCTTTGTTACGCCCTCTTTTGCAAGTTGCTCAACAATCTTTGCTTCGGTTGCGATTGATGCGTGGTCTGTACCGGGCACCCAGAGAGTGTCATAACCCTGCAATCTGCGGAATCTGATGAGAATATCCTGCAAGGTGTTGTCAAGAGCGTGGCCCATATGGAGCTGACCTGTGATGTTTGGTGGCGGAATAACGATTGTGTAGGGTTTCTTTGTTTCATCAATTTTTGCGTGGAAGTAGTTTCCATCAAGCCAGAATTTATATATCCTGTCCTCTACCTCGGCAGGATTATAGGTTTTTGCAAGTTCTTTTGCCATAATTCTATCCGTCCTTTTCTATAATTTTAATTCTCTAATTTTCCAAGTGACAACGCTTTTAAGTAAGCGTTGATAAATCCGTCAAGGTCGCCATCCATAACGGCATTGACGTTGCCCATTTCAAAGCCTGTGCGATGGTCTTTGACAAGGGTGTAAGGCATAAAGACGTATGAGCGTATCTGACTGCCCCACGCAATTTCTTTCTGACTGCCCTTGATATCCTCTATCTTATCAAGATGCTCCCTCTCCTTGATTTCAATGAGTTTTGAGCGGAGCATTCTCATCGCCATTTCTCTGTTTTGATGCTGACTTCTTTCATTCTGACACGCAACGATGATACCCGTCGGAATGTGAGTGATTCTGATTGCGGATTCGGTCTTGTTTACATGCTGACCGCCCGCACCGCCTGAGCGGTAAGTGTCAACTTTCAAGTCCTCATCCCTGATGTCAATCTGGATTGAGTCATCAATTTCAGGCATAACCTCACACGATGCGAAGGATGTGTGTCTGCGGCCTGATGAGTCAAACGGAGAGATTCGCACAAGGCGATGCACTCCCGACTCACTCTTCAGAAATCCGTAAGCGTTGATGCCTTCAACGAGAATTGTTGCAGATTTGAGTCCCGCTTCTTCACCGTCAAGGAAGTCAAGCGTTTTGACTTTATAGCCGTGGCTTTCTGCCCAGTGATTATACATTCTGAAAAGCATTTCCACCCAGTCCTGCGCCTCTGTGCCGCCTGCACCTGCGTGGAATGTGAGAATCGCATTTTTTGAATCATACTCGCCCGTAAGCAAAGTGCCGATTGACATTGAGGAAAGTTCTTTTTCAACGCCCTCAACGCCCTGCGTGCATTCATCAAGAAGACTCAGATCATCTTCCTCATCGACAAGTTCAATCATCACCATTGTGTCTTCATAATCCTGCTTTAACTTATCATAAGCGGCAACCTTATTTTTAAGGTAACTTATCTGTTTCAAAACTTTCTGGGAGTTTTCAAGGTCTTCCCAGAATTTTTCGTTTGCGGTTTCAGCCTCAAGGGTTTCAATATCCGCCCTCATCTTACTGACGTCAAGCGCTTCGGCAAGTTCTGCTATGCCGTCCTGCGACTGCAAGAGCCTTAATCGCAACTGATCAAACTGCATATTATTCAATAGTCATCAATCCTTATATCAACTGTTACGCCCACATTTCAAGTCGGAGGCC
>JAZQTF010000096.1:0-7200 GCA_045630445.1 Acutalibacteraceae bacterium | reverse complement strand
GATTATTTTGCTCGGCTTTTTTGTCTTCCCCCAGTAGAACTGGGGGTTTATTTCCATGTCTAAAGACGCCAACAGAAAGGCAGGGACTACTCACAGGTGTCCCTGCCTTTATACTTAAAAATTATTTATAATCCGCAACTTGCCATTTAATGCGAAAACGTCCTTTTCATTCCGTTATACTATACACACATCAAAAATCATTAACTCACAGAAAGGGGCGCGATACTCAATGAAAATTGCAATTATGTTCGGTTCTTTCAACCCCATAACCAACGCGCACGTTGCGGCAATGAAGTCAGCACCATTCTGCGAATGGACATTGAACACGGCAAAAATTCGTTTTACGCCAACTGCTTCCTCCGATTTCTACACTCAATTCGGTGAGTACAAACTTAAATAAAATTTAACTTCAATTCATATTGTTATGGAAAACTTGTCCATAATATGTTATATTAATCAAAGAAAACATCAGGAGGTAAAACAAATGCAAATGCAGAAATCAATCAAAAAAATCGTCGTTTCTCTCATCATCGTCCTTGTGGCAGTTGTAATCATTGCAAACTGTTTCACAATCGTCAACGCAGGTCATACGGGAGTTGTGGTAACTCTTGGTAAGGTTAATGACGGAGTATTGCAGGAGGGGCTTCATTTCAAACTTCCCTTTGTCCAGCAGGTTGTAAAAATTGACAACCGTATCTCAAAACTTGAAGTCACAACAGAGGCTTTTTCAAAGGACTTGCAGACAGTTTCAACAACTCTTGCAATCAACTACCGCGTTGACACCGCAATGTCATACAGCCTTTACAAAAACGTTGGCGCAAACTTCCAGGACGTGCTTGTTGTCCCCGCTGTGAACGAAGTGCTTAAAGCAATCACCGCACGTTACACCGCAGAGGAAAGCGTAACAAACCGCTCTCTCATCTCCGACGGTCTCATTGAAGGACTCAACGACAAACTCAATGCAAGCGGTCTTTACATCACAGATGTAAACATCATCAACTTTGACTTCTCCGAGGCATTCATCAACGCTATTGAAGAAAAGCAGGTTGCTCAGCAGCAGCTTCTCAAAGCGGAAACCGAGAAGCAGACCGCTATCACAAACGCTGAGGCGGAAGCAGAATCAATCCGAATCAAAGCCGAGGCTGAGGCTGAGGCAAACAACCTTATCAAAGAATCCCTCAACGATGACATCATCCGCTCAAAATTCTATGAAAAATGGGACGGCAAACTTCCCCAGGCAATGGGCACGGATTCAATCATCACAAGCCTTGACAACTTCAATCAGTAACAAAACAAAAAGCCTTGGGGGCAACTCCCCAAGGCTCTTTTTTATTTTAATCTATAAATTCAAGATAATTGCGAAACTGCTCAACAAGTGCATTTTCCGTACCTTTTTCACAGTTGCGGATTGCAAGTGCAGTGCCGTAAAGCATTGCACGGATGCGATACTGCGTCTGCTCACACTGCGACTTGTCCCAGCCTTTCTTTTCACCGTAAAGGGCGACCTGCGTGCCGATGAATTCATCGGGTTGCGGCAACTGCGCAACTTCATCCGTCAACTGATTCTTCTGAAAAATCATTGAAAGATAGGACGGAGTCACAATCAGAAACCGCAGATATGCAACGCTCAATTCGCGCAGTCTGCGACCCGCGTTATCCACAAAAGCCTTTTCAACCTCACCCGCCAGCATCTGCCAACGGGAGTTGATATACTTAAAAATTTCTGTCAGCAACTCTTCCTTGCCCTTGAAATGCCTGTAAGGCGCGGCACAGGAAACGTTGCAAAGGGAAGCAACTCGACGCAGGGAAAAATCATTGAATCCGTGTTGCTCAACTTCTCTTATTCCCGCAACCAGCAGACGCTCTCTCACGCCCCGGTCAACGTTGTCAAACAATTCCTCCATTTTCCCTCTCCCCTTTTCTGTGTGATGAAATCATTATAACTCACCACAGCACACTTTACAACCCAAATTTTTATAAAAAAATGGTTGACAACAATAACAACAAGGAGTACAATACAAATGATGTTAACAGTGTTAACTTGTTGATGTAACCGCATTTTTGAGAATTTATCAGGAAGGTGAACTTATGAATTCACTTGAAAAAGCAAGAGAAATTATAAATGAAACAGATGACGAGATGGCGCGTCTTTTCTGCAAAAGAATGGAAGCGGCCGCTATGATTGCTGAATATAAAAAGGAGCATGCTCTCCCGGTTTATGACGCTGAGCGCGAAGAAGAAATCATCCGCAGGAGTGCGTCAAGGGTTGAGGATGAGCAACTGCGCTCATACTATATTAACTTTATGCGCGACACGATGAAAGTTTCACGCGCGTATCAGTCAAGACTGATTGAAGGTATGCGTGTTGCATTCAGCGGCACAATCGGTGCATTCGGTCACATCGCAACGAGAAAACTTTTCCCCAGCGCAACCGCAGTGCCGTACCCCGATTTTATCACCGCTTACAAAGCGGTTGAAAGCGGCGAATGTGATGCGGCAGTGCTTCCCGTTGAAAACAGTTATAACGGAGAAGTCGGTCAGGTTACGGACCTGCTTTTTTCGGGCAGTCTTTACGTCAACTGTATGACAGACGTTGAAGTTTCACACGATTTGCTCACAGTTGCAGGCGCGAAAAAAGACGCAATCAAAACCGTTGTAAGTCATCCGCAGGCGCTTGCACAGTGTGCTGATTTCATCCGCAGTAACGGATTCAAAACGATTGAATATGAAAACACTGCACTTGCCGCTCAGTATGTTGCAGGACTTAACGACCCCACAGTTGCGGCAATCGCAAGCGAGCAGGCGGCGGAATTCTTCGGCCTTGACGTGATTGAGCGCAACATCAATTCAAGCAGGGCAAACACAACAAAATTTGCCGCTCTTTCACGAAGCGACTTTTTGCCGAAAACAAAATCGGACGTCCATTCAATTCTGCTTTTCACAGTCCGCAACGAGGCGGGTTCCCTTGCAAAAGCGCTTGACATCATCGGCTTGCACGGTTTCAATATGAGGACTCTCCGCAGCCGCCCGATGAAAGAGCTTTTGTGGCAATACTACTTCTACCTTGAAATTGAGGGTGACATCCGCACTCAGGCGGGCGAAGATATGATAAGAATGATGCAGCGTTTCTGCGACAAATTAAAAGTTGCGGGAACTTACGTAAAACAGAAATAAAGAGGGTGTAACAATGATTCTCCGAGTTAATTTACCAAGGGACAGTTACGATATAATTTCAGAAAGAGGTTGCCTTGAAAAAGCGGGGCAACTGCTCAATCTCAACCGCAAATGCCTCATTGTGACGGACAGCGGTGTCCCCGCACAGTACGCACAGTGTGTTGCAGGTCAGTGCGCATCCCCCGTCATCTGCACCATTGAGCAGGGCGAAAAATCAAAGAGCATCGCAAACTGGCAGAAACTTCTTGAAACAATGCTTGAAAACTCATTCACCCGCACAGACTGTGTTGTTGCGGTTGGCGGCGGTGTTGTGGGCGACCTTGCGGGATTTGTTGCGGCAAGTTTTATGCGCGGTGTTGATTTTTACAACATTCCGACAACGTTGCTTTCCCAGGTTGACTCCTCCGTTGGCGGCAAAGTTGCGGTTGATTTATGCTCCGTTAAAAACACGGTTGGCGCATTCTATCAGCCGAAAAGAGTGCTGATTGACGCAAATGTGCTTTCAACTCTCCCCGACCGTCACATTTCAAGCGGTCTTGCGGAGTCACTCAAAATGGCACTGACAAGCGACGCGGAACTTTTTGAAATCTTCCGCAATGGCAAAGCACTTGAAAACATTGACCTTGTGATTGAGCGTTCACTGAAAATCAAAATCTCCGTTGTTGAGCAGGATGAACGTGAAAGCGGACTTCGCAGAATTCTCAACTTCGGCCACACACTCGGCCACGGAATTGAAACCTATGATGAACTTTCGGGGCTTCATCACGGCGAATGTGTCGGACTCGGAATGCTTCCGATGTGCTCGGACGAAATAAGGGGCGACGTTGAAGCGGCACTCAGAAACCTCAATCTGCCAACAAAAATTGAGGGCGACATTGAGGAAATGATGAATCTTACTGCGCACGATAAAAAATGTGACGGTGGCAACATCAGTTTCATCACGGTTGAAAAAATCGGCACTTGTGAAATCAGGAAACTTCCGCTTGAAGATTGGAAAAACATTATCCGCTCAAGGATTTAAGGTGATAAAATGAAAAACACTTTTGGAAATTACGTCAGCGTTACCCTTTTTGGCGAAAGCCACGGCACAGAAATCGGCGTTGTGATTGACGGTCTTGCACCCGGGATAAAAGTTGACGAAAACTATATTGCAGAAAAACTCAAAAGACGCAGACCCTGCGGTGAAATCTCAACTCCAAGGGTTGAAGCGGATGAATTCAGGATTGTCAGCGGTGTTTTTAATGACGTTACAACGGGCGCACCCCTGTGCATTCTCATCCCCAATACAAACATAAACACAAAGGATTACACTCCCCTTGCAATAATGCCCCGTCCGGGTCACGCTGACTTTACCGCAAACTGCAAATATCACGGCAATCAGGATTATCGCGGTGGCGGACATTTTTCAGGCAGACTCACCGCAGCGCTTGTTGCCGCAGGTGCTATTGCCCAGTCAGCGTTGCTTACAAAGGGCATCAGAATCGGCACTCACATTGATTCAATCGGTGAAATTGCTGACAGAGATTTTGAAAATCCCGAAAATGACATTGAATATTTGCAGACTAATCCCACACTTGACCCAGACGTCTGGGAGAAGATGCAGGACTATATAAAATCCGTAGCGCAGCAGGGCGACAGTGTTGGCGGTATTCTTGAAACTGCTGTAACCGGAATGCCCAAGGGTGTTGGCGAGCCTTGGTTTGACGGGGTTGAAGGTGTGATTGCAAGGGCAATTTACGCAATCCCTGCGGTCAAGGGCGTTGAATTCGGCGCAGGATTCGGTTTTGGCAAAATGAAGGGCAGTCAGGCAAATGACCCGTTTGCAATCCGCAACGGAGAGGTTGTCACTCTCACAAACAACAACGGCGGAATCAACGGCGGAATCACGAACGGAATGCCCATCACTTTCCGCACCGCAGTAAAACCCACTCCGTCAATCTTCATTCCGCAGGACACCGTCAACCTGCAGACAATGACGGAAGAAAAACTTTCACTCACGGGCAGACACGACCCCGCGATTGTGCATCGTGCCGCACCCGTCGTTGATGCGATGACCGCACTTGCAATCCTTGATATGCTTTGCGGACGATACGGCACGGATTATCTTATTCCGTAAAAAATTGAGAAAGGCGTAACGTTTATGAAATACGGCTGCATAGGAGAGCGTCTCGGCCACTCCTTTTCAAAAGAAATACATAACGAAATCGCTTCATACAGTTATGCGCTTTGCGAAATACCCAAAACAGAAATTGACACTTTTATGAAGAAAGCGGATTTTTGTGCTATCAACGTCACAATTCCGTATAAGGAAGCCGTACTCCCCCACCTTGATTCAATCAGCCCGATTGCTGAAAGAATCGGCGCGGTCAACACCATTGTCAACAAAGGCGGAAAACTTTGCGGTTACAACACCGACTTCCACGGTATGAAAGCGTTGATTGAGCGGATGGGTCTTGACCTGAATGGCAAAAAGGTTGCAATCCTTGGCAGTGGTGGCACTTCAAAAACCGCTTGTGTGGTTGCCGAAAGCCTTGGCGCAGGTGAATTTTTTTGTGTCAGCCGCAATGGAAACGGCGTAACATATGAAGAATTATATAATCTCCACCGCGACGTGCAGATTGTGATTAACTGCACCCCCGTCGGTATGTTTCCCGACACTGACTCGTCACCCGTTGACCTTGACATACTTCCCTGCGTTGTTGGCGTTGTGGATGCTGTCTATAATCCGCTCAATACCAAACTTGTTTACGACGCAAAAAGCAGGGGTATCAGGGCGCAGAGCGGACTTTTTATGCTTGTTTATCAGGCGGTTAAAGCAAGTGAATTTTTCCTTGACACAACCTACCCCGCGGAGGTTGCGGAAAGAATTTATAAAAAGATGCTGGGTTCAAAACGAAACATTGTCCTGACGGGAATGCCCGCAAGCGGCAAATCAACCGCAGGAAAGCTCATCGCACAAAAGCTTGGCAGAGAGTTTATTGACACCGATGAGGAGATTGAAAAAAGGCTTGGCTGCACAATCCCCGAAATTTTTGAGCACAGGGGCGAGGGCTATTTCAGAAACGTTGAAGCACAGGTGATTGCAGACGTTTCATTAAAAAACGGCGTGGTGATTGCCACAGGTGGCGGTGTAATTCTCAGGGATGAAAACGTAAAAAATCTGCACAAGAATTCCGTTGTTTTCTTCATTGACCGCTCACCCGAAAATCTTTTCCCGACCTGCGACAGGCCTCTTGCATCAACGTTTCTTGCAATCAAGGAGCGTTACAGCGAGCGATACTCAATCTACTGCAAAACAGCATCCGTCAGGGTTGACTGCGACAACCGCACGCCTGACGAAACGAGCGAATTTATTATAAAGGAATTTGAGAATTATGAAGATATTTGTAATTAACGGACCCAATCTCAATATGCTCGGACTTCGTGAAAAGGAGCATTACGGCAGCGGCACTTATGCCGACCTTACCGAAATGATTTCCGCTCATGCGAGCACAAAAAACATTGACGTTGAGTTTTATCAATCAAATCACGAGGGCGACCTGGTTGATTATATTCAGAAAGCATACTTTGAAAAAACGGACGGAATTGTTATAAACCCCGGCGCATATACTCACACAAGCGTTGCACTGCTTGATGCGGTCAAAGCCGCAAAAGTGCCGACGGTTGAAGTGCATATTTCAAAGATTGAAGAAAGGGAAGATTTCCGTCAGGTGAGTTACATCAGACTTGCTTGTGTAAAAACAATCACGGGCGAGGGATTCGGCGGCTACCTCAAAGCGATTGATTTCCTTGCAGACTCTTAAAGGAAGATGCGTAAAATGAAAGTTACTATAAAACCATCAACTGGGGTTGGCAGTGTTTCTGCACCGCCATCAAAAAGCATTTCTCACCGTATGCTCATCTGCGCAGGAATGAGCGAGGGTGTGAGTATAATCAACTCCCTTGCACCGAGCGAGGACGTGCTGGCATCGATTGATTGCCTGCGTGCGATGGGCGTGCAGATTGACTTTGACACCCGGGAAAACG
>JAZQTF010000095.1:0-2050 GCA_045630445.1 Acutalibacteraceae bacterium | reverse complement strand
GTTGTTTTTTCCCTCCGCATACTGTATAATGATATAGTACACGGAGGGATTTATTTATGGATTTTGATGCTTTTTCAAATAACATTGAGCCGGGCGGATTGAGAAACCGCACGGAGATAAAAATATTCATCTGCTACCTTCTGACAAGTGTGCCTGCACCGCTTACACGCGGACAGATTAACGCAATTGTCGGAGACTACGGTATTGCAAACTTCTTTGAAGTCAATGATGCGCTTGACTCTCTGGCAGAAACGGGAGTCATAACCGTAACGGAGCCGGATTGCTTTACAGGCACAGAAAAGGCAAAGACAGTTGCCGATGCGCTTGATGTATCTCTGCCATACACCGTAAGGCAGCAGGCGGTTGACGCAGCGATGAAATTGCTTGCCAAGATTAAAAGGGAGAGCGACAATATCGCAGAAATCAAAAAGAATGACAATGGTTATTCCGTAGTTTGTCGCGTTATGGATAATGGCGTTTGCCTGATGGGTCTTGAAGTTTATGTTGCTGACATTTTGCAGGCGGAGCACACAAAGCAGTATTTTCTTGATAATGCAACAAAGGTTTACAAGGATGTAATTTCATCCGTCACAGGCACAGAGGATATATAAAAATCAGAGCGGGAGTTGAATCTCCCGCTTTTTTGTTGACAAAATCCGCAAGTGGTAGTAATGTTATATTATGACGATAGGGGGTTAAAGTAATGAAAAAGATTTTTTCATTGATTTTGGTTTTGATACTTTCGCTTTCATTTGCGGCTTGCACAACTGAGCCGGCTGATGGCAACACAACCACCACCAGTAAACAGACAACAGTAAACAATACCGATTCAACTGAATTTGAGAAAGTTCTTGTCGTTGACAATGATATCTGCAAGATTGAAATTGTTGGCGCGGAGGATGATATGATCTGGGGTTATACTCTCAAGGTTGCGATTGAGAACAAATCCGCAGATACGGATTACACTTTCACAGTTGACGATGCGGTGATAAACGGTGTTCAGTGTGATGCAGTTTTCTATTCTGACGTTGCGGCAGGTAAAAAGGCAAATGAAGAACTTGTCTTTACTGACGATGACCTTGAGCGAAATGAAATCGGTCAATATACAGACATTGAACTTACTTTCAACGTGTCCGAAGCGGACAACTGGACTGATGGTTACGCCGTTACAAAGACCGTCCACGTTTACCCTTATGGCAAGGATGAAGCAATGGTGTTTGACAGGGGAATCATCCCGACGGATAAGGTGCTTATTGATAATGAGTACGTCACAATTGTTATGACGGATGTTGATGATGAAAACATCTGGGGATATGGCATCAATCTTTACATTGTCAACAAAACTGACAAGGAGATTATGATAAGCGCTGATGATGCGTCACTCAACGGCATAATGATTGACCCGTTTTATGCAACAACTCTCCTTCCGGGCAAATGCCGGTTCAGCACAATTTCCTGGTTTGACACAGACCTTGATGACAATGGCATAACCGAAGTTAAAGAGGTTGAATTCAAAGTCAGAGTTTATGATAACAACGACTGGATGGCTGATGACCTTGTAAACGAGATTGTTGAATTTAAGGTTGTTGCTGCAAATTAACACAAAAAACCGCTATGGTCAAGCCATAGCGGTTTTTTTTGTATAATGAAAACCATGCGATAGTCGCGTGGCTCAAAAAAAGGTTAACCGATAAATGGTTAAAGGGGCGACGTACTTGAAGTCCCGTCAGCCTCCCTTGCCTTAAAGGGAGGGGGACCAACCGTCAGGTTGGTGGTGGGATTCGGAGGAAACGATGTCGCTCATGCCGCGACGGGCACCCCCTTTCTTGTGTGGGCGAAAAGAAAGGGGGGGAAAGATTCGCCTTTGAAGGGGGATTTCGATTTCCCCCTTAGGTGACGAATTATATATTCATCAACCTTGCCGACAAAGAGTGAAAACGTTGTTTTCAATTTGTCGGTGGCTTTTATGAAATTCTACATTTTCTTCTTCGTCACCGTATCCCCCCAACGACAAGGGCTCTGCCCTTGACCCGTTTACGGGTAGCCGACA
>JAZQTF010000094.1:0-3163 GCA_045630445.1 Acutalibacteraceae bacterium | reverse complement strand
CAGAGCCACAGCCACCTCCCTCGTCAGAGGGAGGCTCAAAAGAACAAAAAGCAGATGAGCAAAACTCATCTGCTTTTTATTTAACATTTTCATCAGACCGGTGTGCTATCAGCAAAAGAGGGAATGTGTCAACTACGGACTAGCTTCCTGACTATTCAATGTTTTGATTCGCAATAACTTTCAATTGGTCTGCAACTTCTGTCAATTTTATAATGCATTCGTCCGGCATCTTGTCGGAATATTCATTTAGAATGTTATAAAAAGCATTTGCCTTGTTAATCTTACTACTTTTTGTCTTTAACTCATAGATTTTTATTCTGACATCTTTTGCATATCTTTCAATAAACTCGTTTATAATCTGCACTCTGTTACTGTTAATTTCCTGTTTCACATCAGAAGGCTTTTCGCCACTAAAACAAACAACACCTTCATATACAATAAGTTTATCAATTGTCTCGTCAATCAAACTCATTCTGCTGAAAAAAGTTTCAGGATTTTTGGTTTCAGAGCATATTTTTGATGATGATTTTAATATTTCAAGATATCTCGATGCTTCTGCTGTTGCTGCAGCTTTATTAACTTTTTTCTTTTTGGTGACTAATCGATATATTGCGACAAAAGGCCAAATACAAATATAATACATCAAATAAAATATATAATACATCAAATAAAATGGCAAAGCAATTAAATACCACAATCCTTTTCCTATTCCTTTGACTCTAATACTAGTTCCAATATGGAATGAACCGAAACTTTTGCCTATACCAATTCTCATTCATATCACCAATTTTCAACA
This sequence comes from Acutalibacteraceae bacterium, assembly GCA_045630445.1. Classification (GTDB taxonomy): domain Bacteria; phylum Bacillota; class Clostridia; order Oscillospirales; family Acutalibacteraceae; genus RGIG7273. The sequence continues at coordinate 2,367 of JAZQTF010000094.1, read as the reverse complement.
AATTATTGTAGATTATATTACATTTAATAACCTATCCATATTATAAATCACATTTTTGCAAAATTCAATAAGAGTTTTTATTTTACTGTACCTTAAATCGGACTTTTAATATAAAATCCCCACCGATTACTCGGCGGGGATAATTCATTTATAAAGCAAACGTTATTCAACTGTATGTTTTTCAAGAATTACAATCGGGTTAAGCCAGAAGCCGTAATTATACCCATCGCTTTCGGGGATAAACACAATCCACTCACTGCGACTTTCGCTGATATAACATTCCCAGCCGAAGCAGTCCTCACCGCCTTCGTAGTCCTCAAACAAAACATCCTCGCTATACTGAAAGTCACCCTGTGATTCAGCAAGTTCCTCCGCGATTGATACAACAAGCTTCTTGAACGCTTCAACACCTTTTTCAAAACTGTCATAGACGCCCATAACTGCAACGTCATCGCAAACGCCCCAGCCGCTGTTACCAAGAATTTCCCTTGCACTCAATACGTAAACATCAGCCATAATATAACCTCCGAAATTTTATTTGCCCATATTATATGAAATAAAAATTCAAAAGTCCACTAAAATATAAGGCGAAATAAAATAATTTTATTTATTACGATTCCATCATCAGGCGGATGATTTCCTCGTCCGTCTGTTTCATTCCGATTCGTGCAAGTCTGCCAACGGTTTCAATCGTTTTCTCAACGCCCTTTTTAACGATTCCGTCACCGCCAAAGAATTGATTGCCGTTCTGATACATTGCAAAGCCCAGCAATCCCGCATCAACCGCTGCGGCAATTTTTGCGGCACAACTTGCTTTTGCACCGTCACAGATAATGCCCGATGCAACCGCAATTGCATTGACAACGGTATGAGCAACGGTTTTGACTCCGCCGCCCGACAGATACGCCAGTGCCGCACCCGCACCAACTCCCGCACTGACCGCGCCGCAATACGCGGACAATCTGCCTATATCGGTTTTAAGATGGGTTGTGACAAGGTTTGAAACGCACAACGCACGGAGCAATTCCTCGTGAGTCCTGCCCGTTTCCCTTGCGTAAACAATCACGGGCACGCTTGCGGTAATGCCCTGATTGCCGCTGCCGGAATTGATGATAACGGGCATTTCACAACCATTCATTCTTGCATCACTGCCCGCCGCAGCCCACGCACGCATTTTGTAATTTATATCGTTTTCTCTGTTAAGCAGAATAGTCCTGCCGATGTTTGCGCCGTAGTCACCATTGAGACCCTCCTGCGCGATTGCCATATTGTACTCAATCTGGCGCTCCAACAATTCCCTGACATCATCGGGATTTACGCAATCCGCAAACTCAACAATGCCCTCAATGGACAGGCACGTGCGGTCCGTCAGGCCCTCCTCTTTATTGACACATTCCTTTTCAAGCAGGATTTCCTCATTACGCTGTAAAAGGACGATGTTTGTGTGATAATCAACAATTCGCACGCAAGCGGAATCTTGACCGCAAAACGCGGTGATGCGGATGTCAAAGGTGTAAGGAGTGGCCGCGTAACAAACATCAATCGGTGTCTTTTCAAGATAGGCTTCGATAGACCTGATTTCATCCTCCGTCACGTTGGAAAGAACCTCAAGTTCACCGTCAGGGTCACCTGCAACTGCGCCCGCCGCAACTGCCGCAGGGATTCCGCGCAGACCGCCCGTGTGGGGGATGACAACGCTCTTGACGTTTTTGATAATGTTTCCGCTCACCTCAACGGTCAGCCTTTCGGGCAAAGCGCCAAGCACCGCACGCGCTTTCGCCGCCGCATACGCAAGGGCAATCGGCTCAGTGCATCCCATCGCGGGCTGCAACTCCTCATTTAATATCTGAATATATTTTGAATAACGTTCATCACGGCAATCCATAATTCTTCCTCCCGACTGTAACTGTTTTCAATGATTATTATATAGTTACCGCCGACAAAAATCAACACGTTATAATTTGCATTTACGTCATCCTGAGGGGAAGGTGGGATATGTAAAACAGGGCTCCCGAAAAGTACCACTTTTTGGGAAGAGGAGGAGCAACGGAGCGGATGAGGTGTAAAGGATGCCGCTTTTACCGAATCCCACCACCAACGCAAGCGTTGGCCCCCCTCCCTTTAAGGCAAGGGAGGCCGACAGGAGATGCTCTCCTCCCCTACGCTCTCAAATTGAACCGAGCGATGAAGAGCCTCCCTCTGACGAGGGAGGTGGCTGTGGCATAGCCACAGACGGAGGGAGAGATACACTGGCATAACAAAATTATAATTCACACAGATTGTATTTTACCAATCTGTTGTTATTGCTTTTTTCAACATATTGTGATAAACTTCTTAAAGAGAGAGGTTAACATTGAAAGGTGGATA
>JAZQTF010000093.1:0-12745 GCA_045630445.1 Acutalibacteraceae bacterium | reverse complement strand
CATCTCCTTGGCTCACAGACCGCCATGGCTACCATCCGACTTCCCCATGCCGGGGAGAGATTCCTTCCAGCTGCCTGTACCTGTGGAACCTGTGTCGCCACCTGTTGTGCCGTCATCTGTTGTGCCGCCGCCCTCTGTGTTACCATCGGAAGGAGCAGATACAACGCCAGACCAGAAGTTCATGAAGAACTCGTAAGAAAGCTTGTTAGCGCTCGGGCCTGCAGAGTATGCGTAGCTGTAGCCTTCACCGCCGGACCAAGCATGGCCCATGCCGCTGATCATATAAAGAACTACTACTTCAACGCCTTCGCCATTTGTGTAAGCTGTTCTTGTGAAAGAAGCGCCACCGGAAGAAGTACCGTTTGTGGAAGTACCTGTTGTTTTAACTGTGCTGTCGATCTTGTTCATAGCGTATGCCCAGGATTCTGCAGCCTGTGTACCATTCTTAGAACCTACTGTGTAGTCGGATGTGCCCTGGAATACGATGCAGGGGATAACCCTCTTGTAGCTACCCATTGCGCTAACGATGTTGCTACCGATTGTAGATGTTGCTGTGGAAGCACCACTGGACATTACTGTGAATGCACTTGTCATGCTTGTTGCGGATTTGAAAGCACCGCCGGAGTTAACAAGAACGCCGCTGTAAACGTCAGGATAAGTTGCGCCGAGGATGGGAGCCATGTAAGCACCTGCAGAGAAACCTGCAACGAAGATTCTGTTCTCGTCAACTGTGTAAGTTGATGTAACCTTTGTTACGATGTTGTAGATATCTTTCGGTTCGCCTGAGCCTCTCTTCTGGTCGCCTGTTTCGAACCAGTTGAAGCAAGAGTTCATGTTGTTGCTGGATGACTGCTGAACGTAAAGAACGATGAAGCCTTCCTGCTCTGCGAATTTGTTCATACCTGTTGATGTTGCGAATGAGGAAGCGGTCTGTGTACAGCCGTGAAGCATTACGTACATCGGAACCGGTGTTCCTGCCTGATAGCTGCTCGGGATGTATACCTGATAGGTAAGTCCGTTGTAACTACCGGAGCCACTTACTGTCTGGCCTGCGGATGCTGTTGTCGGAACGAGCATCAATGCAAAAGCGAGTGCTAATGCCAGGATGATTGCTAATGTCTTTTTCATTATCTTTTCCCCCAATATAATAATTTGGTATAAGTTGTTTTGGAGTCACTTGGTTTAAGCCTTTCACTTCGTAACCGTCTGGGTAACTCCTCCTTACGTCTATTATACTATCACAGCATTTGTTCAAAATCAACAACTTTTTTCCATTTTACGTCAACTTTGGCAGTTATTCTAACTAATTTCAAATTTTATTGTGCATATTGCACAATGGTTTTTGCACCCCACCCCCTGCATTGCACAATTTATTCAAGTTTGCGTAACAATTTATTCATAAATTTTCGTTGATATATCAAGGTTTTTCAGCATTTGTGAACCTTTGTACATAATTTGTTAATTCTTTCTTCAAGTTTGTTAATAACTCGTTAACAATTGGGTGTAATATATAAAAATACACATAAATTTATGTATTATTTGTTAACATTTACCATAACAATTTGTTCATAATTGGCCTGATTTGCCCCATTTTTGCCATTTGTGCAACATTACATATAAATCCTTTGTAACATTTGTTAACAAATAGATAATATTTGCAATTTTTTAATTCTTTTTAGGCAATATAACGAAAACCTTTATAATTCTTTTAACGCATTAAAGCGAAAAACCTCATCATTTCTCTATACTATATATAATAATATAAAGAAAAAGCAGTCCGGATATCACATCCGAACTGCTTTATAATACGGTTTATTCAGTTGTTATTTAACAAGCACAATGTTCATACTGTCAATAATAACGTCCTTCGCCATCTCCTGAACGAGATATGTTGCAAGGTCATACTTCGCATGAGCTGCACTGCTGTATCTGCTACTCACGGCATCAAGGAGAGCATCAAGGGATGCGTAACCACTATTCTTTGCGTAATCTTCACACAACTGCTCATACTCTGCATCTGTGTAATCAAAACCTTCGCTCTGCGCAATAGCAAGGAAGAACAACTCACTCTTTACCTGTTGCTGACTGATTTCATCAAGGTCAATATTCTGACTCTTAAGGAAAACCTCAAGTGTAACGCCGTACATTTGAGCATAACCTGTATATAATTCTTCGTACTGTTTTTTGGTAGCATCAATTCTGTCCTGCGGATAAGATTTAACTACCATATCGTTAAGCGCTTTTGTGAGAACAAGCTCTGCACCGATTTCGTTTTTGATACCCTCTTCAAACTCTTCCATTGTATTGAATTTGAAGCAGGACTTCAGAATATCAAGATTTGTTGCAAGGTCAGGATAAACAGGCGCACTGGCAATATAATTGACTTTAACAACAAACAATGCATCCTTGCCGTTAAGTTCTGCCTTACCATAATCTTCAGGGAAAGTAACATTTACGTTTACAGTGTCACCGGGCATTGCACCAATAAGCTGGTCTTCAAAATCATCAACGTACTGACCGGAACCGATTGTAACCTGAGTTCCCTTCCCTTTTGTATCGCCGCCTTCAAACGGCACGCCATCACAATAGCCAACGTAATCAAGGTTTATCGTGTCGCCTTTTGCAACCGGTCTGTTTTCATACTCCTTAACAAAGCCACCCTGCATAAGATAATACTCAATAAACTGCTTTCTGAGATCCTGATACTCTTTTGAATCAGTGCGAATCTCAATATTCTTATACTCACCGAGAGTTACATACTCCGAAAAATCAGTAGCAAGAATATTTGACAATGCATATTTAGCATCGTCAGCATTTGGTGCCGTTGTTGTCGGAGTGGTTGTTGTTGTGAGTTTGTCAACATCGTTATTGTTGCAAGCAGCAAGCGCTGCAACACCGATGCACAGACAAAGCACCATAATAATTATCTTTTTCATTAGTTACACCTCGTTTGAAATTTGCGTAAGCCACGCATTTATCCCATCAATCCCTTCATATCGTCGGGAATTTCGGTTTTGATTAAAAGTTCCTCACCTGAAACAGGATGAATAAACCTGACCTGCGCACAATGAAGCGCCTGCCTTGAGATTCTGTCATCCGCAACACCGTACATCGTATCCCCTACCAGCGCGTGGCCGATATAAGAAAAATGCACACGTATCTGATGCGTGCGTCCTGTTTCAAGTTTTATTTCAAGCAGGGTTTCAGTGTCACCATTATGCCCTACCGCTTTCCAATGAGTAACCGCACGGTCACCATGTGAAGCGACTCCACGGGTAATAAGCCGCTCATCCTTGCGGGCAATCGGCGCATCAACAGTACCGCTTCCGTCAACTCTCCCTGTGCACACAGCATAATAAACCTTATCAATATTACCCGTCAATCTTGACGCGGAATACTGATTGACGCCACAGACAACAAGCCCCGTCGTATCTCTGTCAAGACGGTTGATTGGCCTGAATGCTGCGCTCATACCTTTTTCTGCAAGATAGGATGCGTAAACATTTGCAAGGGTGTCACCCTGATGATTCCTTGTAGGATGCACGGGCATAAAAGCAGGTTTATTAAAAACGATTACATCATCGTCTGCATAAACAATGGGCGCATCAACACCGCTTGCCTGAGCAGGAAATTCGTCATCGGGAATGTTAACCTCCAAAACATCTCCACAAGCAACAGGGTCAATTGTCCTTACGTGAGAAGAATTGAGCATAATTCCGTCAGGTTGTTTTTTCAGAAGTTTTACAAGTCGGGATGAAAAGCGAAGTTTACCGCGAAGATAATCCATAACTTTCTTTCCATCAAATTCTTTTTCAATTACGTATTTTAAGTTTCTTGCCACGGAAGTCACCCATTATTTTGCTTTTCTAAGCAACGCTCCTGCATTTACGGGCACGTCACAAGAAAAGCTGAAATCAGACATCGGGTTTGGTGCACTTTCAACGCAATTGCCGTCCTTGTCACGCAAATCGGAAACTCTGATTGAAAACGGTTTCTTACCTGCTTCCACAACTTCAAGCACATCGGCGTCATAGAATTTGTTTCGCTGGTTTACAAAGAGCCTGCCGTCCTCCTGCTTAGTAGCAAGAGCAACAACATCCCATTCCCTGATATATCCGCCTGTGTCATAAGTCTGCTCGCATTCGGGAGTGCCGAAAAAAAAGCCTGTTGAATATTTACGATGGCTGATTTTCTTAACTTCATCAAGCACCCACTGCTCAGGACGATAATCAGGAGTAGGATTCTTCTTAAATCCGTCAATAGCCATACGATAAGCGTAAGTTGAAATTGCGGTATAATAAGCAGATTTTGCCCTGCCTTCAATTTTGAAGCAATCCACACCCGCCTGAACGAGTTGAGGAATGTAATCAATCATACAAAGGTCATTTGCATTAAGTATATAAGTTCCCGTTTCGTCCTCTGAAATCGGATAATACATACCGTCACGTTTCTTCTCCATAAGAGAATACTCCCAGCGGCACGGCTGTGCACAATCGCCACGGTTTGAATCTCTGCCTGTCATATAATTGGAAAGCAGACATCTGCCGGAATAAGACACGCACATTGAGCCGTGAACAAACGCTTCAAGTTCAAGCTCAGGAGATGTCTTTGTGCGTATTTCTGCAATCTCGCCAAGTGAAAGTTCCCTTGCAAGAACAACGCGTTTTGCGCCCATATTGTAAAGCATCTGCGCTGTGAGATGATTTACAACGCCGAGCTGAGTTGAAATGTGTATATCAACATCGGGTACGGTCTTCTTCGCAACGTCAAAAACTCCGAGGTCGGAAATTATGAGCGCATCTATGCCGCAAGCCTCTGCGTTTTTCAAAAACTCGGGCAGTGCCGCAATCTCATCATTTCTTGCAAGAATATTACAAGTAAGATATATTTTTACATTTTTGGAATGAGCATAATCAACCGCGGTTTTAAGTTGGTCAAAAGTAAAGTTTGACGGCGCCGCTCTCATACCGAAAGAATTTCCCGCAAGGTATACGGCATCCGCACCAAAATCGACTGCGTTATAAAATCTTTCTGTATCGCCCGCAGGTGAAAGTAACTCGGGTATTTTAAGCAAAGCCCTAACCTTCCTTTCCGACTGCAAACGCTTTGATTACGTTTTCATTATGTTCTTTAAGTGTTTCTGCATAATAATAGTTACCAAGAATATCAGTAACGAAGAAATAATAATTGGTTTCAGCAGGATACAATACCGCATTGATTGCGGCAAGACCCGGATTACATACAGAGCCAACAGGAATACCGATACATTTATAGGTATTATAGTTAGCACTGTAATCATTCATTTCAGACGCATCAACGTTAGGACGGATATACTGCTCAACGTAATTGATTGTAACGTCACTTTCAAGTCTGCCCTGAGTTGCGGCAGTGTTGTTAAGACGGTTATGGAATACTGACGCAACCTTTACCATCTCTTTCGAGTCGCCAGCCTCCATCTGCACAATTGACGCAAGGATTATAACTTCATCAACAGTCATACCGAGTTCGTCCGCTCTTGCTTTCATTTCGTCCGTGAAACGAGCTTCAAAGTTGTCAAGGAAACGTTTCACAACGTTTGCAGCATTATCGTTAAGATAGAAATCATAAGTATCAGGGAAGATGTAGCCTTCAAGTGCAAGATATTTATCATCATAATCAATTTCCTTAATAAAGTCATAACCGCTGAAATCAGCAACTTTGACTGCTGCGATGAAATTGCTTGCACTGCAGACTCTGTTGTCTTCAAGTTTCTGCGCAATCTGCTCAATTGTGTAACCTTCAGGGAAAGAAAGTCTTACGGTTTCAGCAAGCGCAACCTGTTTGATTTCAGAAACGATGTTATCATATCCGTTTGCCTGTGACAAATCAAGCGCAATCTGGCCGCTCTGGAATTTTGTGCTTCCATAACGATGGCCCACATAAAATTTAAACACAGCGGGATATTTGATAACATTCTTTTCTTCAAGGATTTTTCCGATTTCTTCAATCGTAGCACCCGCGGGAAGTTCAACGATTATTACGCCCTCTTTTTTCATCATTCCAAGTACGTCATCCGCTGCGGAAAAGCACACGATCGAAAGCATAACCGAAACAACAAGAACGGCAATCGCAACAAGAATTCTTACAACAAAGCCGCCGTCGCCCTTTTTCTTTTTACGGACAACAACTTTCTTAGGTTTATTCTGTTTTTCTTCGGTTTCATAATGATCATATTTATCAAGGAAAGACCTATCAACAATCAGGTCATCTTTGCCTGATTCTGAATAATCGAAACCGCTTTCGTAATCAGCCTCATCAATATTGATTTCAAACTTCGGCTTACCTTCGTTATTCATTATTATCCTCCATCCTTTAAGTAACACTTACACACACAACATCATAAAATATTGTATAAAACGTTGTGAGGTGAAAATAATGCTCTGTAATATCTTTGGCAGCAACAACACAATCTGGGTTCTTCTTATCATCATTGTTTTGTTGGGTTGCAGTAATTGCAACAACTCCTGGAACAACGATGGCTGCGGTTGTGGCTGTAACTAACTGATTCATCAAAAGCGGCAGTACGTAGAAGTATTGTCGCTTTTATCCTTTTATAACGGCTTTACAAGCAACATCATAAGGCTCACACGGTAAATCAACCTGCGAAAACTCACGATAGCACAAGCAAACTGTAAAACCATCAAAACTACTGAGAAAACGGTCATAATATCCGCCACCGTATCCAAGTCGGTTTCCATCAGCATCGCAGCACAGCGCAGGAACGACACAAAGGGCGTTTTCACCGCTTCGCAACCATTCTTCGCACTTGTCACTATCCGGCTCCATAATGCCGAATTTACCGCTTTTAAGGTCATCAAATGAACGTATGCGATAAAACTTCATTATTCCCTTCTGCCCGGTGCATTTCGGGGCGAATACGGACTTGCCGTTTTTTATGGCATCTTCTATAATTGCGGTTGTATCAATTTCATTCTCAGTAGAAACGTAGCACAGAATTTCTTTTGCATTGACATAAAAATTACTTTCAAGCAACTGTTGAGTTATTTTCATATCCCGCTCTGTTTTTTCACGCGGCGGAATATCCGCACGTTTCTGAGCGTATTGTTTACGCAACTCTTTTTTAATCTGTTCGACATTCATCATATCATTCAAACGTAAGCCCCATATATACACAATCAAAAAGCGGGGCATCCTTTTGATTTCTTCTTATCATGAGATAACGCTCACCTTTACCGCTTACACAAGGAGAATAAACATTGTCATTAACATTGACGATTGCGGCATAACCCTCACCGTCACTCCCCCATTGTGCAAAAGCAACCGAGTCATTATCTAAACTATTATACAATAAATCAGCATCAATAGTCAAATTCTTTTTTACTCTGTAATACTCACGCTCAAAACCAGACGCAGAATAATAATTGAATAAAGAATCACTGCTTGGCCTTATCAGTGTGTATGGAATTGAATTCTCAGCAGAATATTCCTGAGAATATTTTATCAACGCATTCGCATAACCTTTTGAGCGGAATTCACGCGCGGTGCACAAGGCGTAAATATAATTTGCCTTATTGATTTTTCCGTTACAGTTAATTGTAAGTTTCGGCAGAAACATAAACGAAACCAATTTGCCATTGACGTAATAGCCAAGAGCATACTCACAGGAAAAAAATCCGAGAAATTGCTCCACGCTTTCCACACTGTCGCCAAATATTTCCGTCCACAATTCAATTATTCTGTTTTTGTCAGCATCGGTTGCAAACTTAATCATATCAATCCCTCAACACTGCAATATCCTTTTCAAGTAAGATTGCGGGATAATAGGAAAGTTTTGATTTTCTCAATCCTTCAATTCCCAGATCTTCTTCTCTGTTTACATATTTATAAGAAGCAAGGCAATTCTTTGCAAACTCGTTATTGATTGCGGCGTAAATGCCGACGATGTCGGTGTTTGCTTTTTCAATATGGGTACAGAAAACTTCATCATTGAGTGCTTCGCCCATTGTGAATGCTTCAACTTTGCCATCAATACGCAAAAGTCCGCCTGTAAATCCGAGAGTTTCAAAATTATCAAACGCCGCTTTTACCGCTGAATATTCATCATAGTCAGCGTCATTTTCAGCATCCTTGTTTTTAAGCCACACTTCATAGGTTTCAAAACATTCGTGAAGATTTGACGAATCAATCTTTTCAAAACTCCAGTTGTAACGTTTTTTGAAATTGGAAAGATGATTCCGCTTTTTGTGATACTTCTTGCCTGCAAGGGAAATCAAATCATCCACGCTGTAGATATAATCCGCAAAATCTCTGTGCTCAACAAAATCAAAGCGGCCAGGAAAAGCATTTTCCAACGCAGTCCTTGCATCATTTATGACGTTGACAAACTTAAGTTTTTCGCCATTGCTTTCAGCCAATCCGATAAGATACTCAATAACCTCTTTGAAGTCGCCTCTGCCAATAGGGAGAAGATAAGCACTGCCACTTCTCATCAGAAGAAAATCCTTATATCTGCCAACCTTTGTACCAAAACTTTCCGCCCACAAAAAGATATTTCCAAAACCGTACTCACAATTTTTGAACGGTACGCCACGCAAAATCTCCTTTATCCACGCTCTGTCATCAAGCGTAGGAGTGTGAAAAGTCACAATATCTTCCATTACTATTCCTCAGTTTCATCCTTAATCAAATTATATATTTTCTCTGCAATAAATTCAGGAGAATACGGCTCTTTACCATCAGAGCACGCAATCACGTGCCAGCCAAGTTTCTCAGCCGCATAAAACGCAGCCTCCCTGCACGCATAAAGATATGAGCAATCCCTCTCATGAATATCTTTCTTAACTTCATCACCGTTATACCTTTGCGACATAAGACGCTGTGAAACGTCAATGGGCATATCAAGGTAAATAACAAAAGACGGTTTCGGAATTCCTACCTTGGAGTATTCAAGGTCTTCAAGCCAGAAAAGATATTCATCCCATTTCTCTTTGGGAAGTTTCACCATCTGATGCACTGCGTTTGAAGTTGTGTATCTGTCAGCAAGAATTGTCACATTGTTATTGTAATCATCGCCCCAATGACGAGCAAAACTTGCAAATCTGTCAACAGTGTAAAAAAGAGATGACGCATACGCACCGATTCCTGACGGACTTGAACCAAATTCACCGCCAAGATACATCTTTACAAGTGTGCTTGAAGGGTCATCATAATCGGGCAGTTTTATCTGACGGATTCTGACATTTTCTTTTTCAAGACGGGCTTTGAGAAGTTCAATCTGGGTTGACTTTCCGCTACCGTCAAGACCCTCTATTACAATCAGCTTTTTGTTTGTTTCGCACATAATGAACACACCTTTCAAATTTGACCATAAAATTATAACAAATTCACAGGAAAATTACAACTCAAAAACTTTCGTAAAAACTTTGTTGAAAACATTGAGATACAGTTGTATAATAGTAGATGTAAATAAATTCCAAGGAGTGATAATATGAAAAAATGCAGACAATGCGGTATGCTTTCAGCAGACACCGCCACCGTATGCCGTTCGTGCCGTGCAAAATTCACAGAAGAAGACACTCCCATAGTTGTCCCGACCCCTAAAAAGAAAAAGAACACATTAAGCATTATTGTGTGCGTTGTGCTTTTCATTCTCATAGCAGGTGTTATTCTTTTGCAATCAGGCATTCTGACAACATGGATTGAATCCTCAAAGAAAGAGGAAATCAAAATCATTTCCGAAGAATTCATCAACGCTGATTTTGAAAATGACACACAGAAGGTAACAAAATATATGTTTGAATCATATATCACCATTCAGAAAAAAGACGGCGTTTTATTCCTGCCTGACGGGAAATACAACAGTGTATTTTTCGCACAGTACAGCCAGGATGTTTCAATCAAAGTCATCAATACAAACATTGAATTTATGAAGGAAGAATTTGATTTTTACAACAATGAAATCCAGAACAAATACAACGTTGCACCCGACGAGATTGTTTCACTGACGGTTGAAGTCCAGATAACTGACGGTGATATGGTAAGCGTTACAACTGTTCCCCTGACAGTTATCAGCCTTGATAAAAACTGGTTTGTGATGCCGGTTATTTAGAGCGATTCAATATACTTTACGCCTTCAACAATATCACTATCATTTTCATAACTGTGATTATAAAGTTCAACTATCCAACTTCCACGGTAGTTGAACTTTTTCATTTCATTTTTTAATCCGAGCAAATCGGAAGTCCCCTTGCCCGGTGTAAGGCAATCGTGATTTTTGTCACTGTCACTGACATGGATATGAGCAATCGACTGCCCCAATGCAGAAACAAACTCCATCGGAGTGTGTCCACTTCTCAACGCTTGTTTGGTATCAAGCACCATTCTGAACAAATCATCGCCAAGGTAGTCCCTCATCCTGACAAGAAATTTAGGATGCTGAGAACAAAACTCAACAACGTTTTCCTGTGCAAGCGTAACTCCATACTCCCTTGCCTGACGCGCCATTATGCCAAAGCGTTCAAACTTTGCCTCATCGTCAATTGTTGATTTATCCCTTGCACCATGGATAACAACAATGTCTGCACCAAGGATGTTACAAGCCTCATAATACTTTTTATAAAGTTCGGCAGTATCTTTGAAGCGACGCTCATAGGAAGTAAAAATCATAAAATTTTCAGCAAAAGAAGAAAACGGATGAATCGACCTGACAGCAACGCCGTATTCATCAGCAATACTGCGAAGTTGTTTAAGGTAATCAACTTCAAGTTCACAAAAAGTATTGAAAAATATCTCTGTGTTTTTTATGCCAAGTTTTCCAACTTTCTCCAGAGATTCTTCCGTACTCATAGGATAAAAGCACGCTATTGATGCGCCGTAATTCATATCATTTATCTCCTTTCCAACTTATAGATATTATAACACTATTTACCGCTTGAATGTGCCATAAAACGATGATACCATCAATATTGTAAAACAAGAAGAAAGGCTCATTCACAATGAAAAAAATAAAAAAAGAAGTTGTAAAATCATACAACGCTCTGAGCACCGCTTCACGCATTATAATAAAATACGGTTTATTACTCTCATTTACAGTGATGATTGCCGCGATATATCTTTACATATTGTTTCACGATGACGTGTCAAACTGGGCAATGGTCCGCATTGCTGACGAATTGACGGAGTCATCACTCGGCACTTGTCTTGCAACTTTTGTGTCCGTAATTATGACGGAAGCGGTAATTAAAAAATATTTATAAATTCAAACATAGGCTGCCCTGAATTAAGGGCAGCCTATAATTTATTGTGTGTTCAATTATTTAATGACAGGTTTCTTTCCGGAAGCCTTCTTTGTGTTGTTTGTCTTTTTGGGAGCAAACTTGCCATATACGCATCTTACATAAGTAAGTGCAGAGATTGCAGAAATGATAACTGCAAGCGCATACTGGATGCAGGAGAATGCGATTTCTCCATTCCATGCAATTACGGATACGATTGCGACAAGCACAAGCAAAACAGAAACAACAGCAGCGATACCGCTTACAGAGCAACATTCGCCCTTTGAGCCATTCTTAACGTTTTCAAGAACAATTGCAGCAAAGATTGCACAAGCAACAGCCGCAACTGCAGCAACGGCAGAAACGTCAAAGTTTGCAAATGTGTTGCAGATGAGAGCCGCACCGACAGAAGCAGCAACAGCTGCGGCAGCGGAAACAACTACGGAAATTGCACTTGCAACAGCACCCAATGAGTAGTATCTGATAAGACAGAATACAAACACAACAGCAAGGAGAATTACGCAAGCATAAATCTGTGTGCCACTGAATCCTGAAATTGCCTCAACTTCATTGATTTCAACGATAACGAGGTTGTTATTCTTAAAGTCTTTTGAAGCGAAAACTTCTTCAAAAATCTTTCTGAGGTCTTCGTCACTCTTTTCGTCACATCTTGAAACAGTTGCTACCATCTTGCCGCTCTTGAAATCGGTTGTTGATGCGGTTGTTGTGGTAGTTGTTGCTTTTGTTGTTGTGGTTGTTGATGCAGCAGTTGTAGCGTTTGCATCAGTTGTTCCGGCAGTTGTAGTTGCTGCGGTTGTTGTTGCAGCAGTTGTGGTTGCCGAAGTGGTTGTTGTGGTAGCCTTGGTTGTGGTTGTTGTAGTTGTTGCAGCGGTTGTTGTGACAATCTTGTCCTTTTCATTGAGAACAACTGCGCCTACAACTTTTTCTTCCAAAGCACTCTGCAAGTCGGAACTCTTGAGTGTTCCTGTGAATGTGATGTAAATACTTCTGACTTTGTTTGCCTCACGTGAAGGGATTTTAAGGTCCACTGTCAAAGACAAAACAATACCCAAAATGAGAAGGATACAGAAGATAACGGTTACAACCTTTAATTTCTTATTAGTACAATTCATTATTCGTTACCTCCCTCAGATACAGTAAAGTACTTGCTGCCTCTTACAGAGATAAGCATAAGTCTGTAAACAATAACACCGAAGATGATGTTGCCAAGAACACCGAACATAAGAATCTTTGCAAACTCTGCAACAGCAATATTGCCGTTGAGGTTGAGGAAGAATGTAAACGGTGTGAAGATTTTTGCAGCAAAACTCGGGTCAAAGCCAAACATACCGTAAAGAACAAATGCAGCAACGAGAACGAGAACGTTGATTGCAACAATGTTCTTGAGGCTTGCACTGTTACCCTCTTTAAACGCTGTCTTTACAGCAACGCCTGCGTCGGTTTTTTCCTTA
>JAZQTF010000092.1:0-4196 GCA_045630445.1 Acutalibacteraceae bacterium | reverse complement strand
GGTTCTATCGGCTCCCTCTGACGAGGGAGCTGTATTTTTGCGTAGCAAAAAGACTGAGGGAGAGAAAACGTTGACTACCCCTCCGTCTGCGGCATTGCCGCAGCCACCTCCCCTGACAAGGGTAGGCGATTATTTTGCTCGGCTTTTTTTGTCTTCCCCCAGTAGAACTGGGGGTTTATTTCCACGTCTAAAGACGCCAAAAACAAAAACCACCTGATGGCTCAGGTGGTTTTTTTATTTTGTGCGGTTATTCTTCAGCGCCACTGTCAACCGTTGTTGTTTCGGTTGTTGTGGTTGTTGTAGTTATTGTAGTTGTGGGAGCGGTTGTGGGCTGGGTTGTTGTTTCAGGCGGTGCTGTTTCACCGCTCGGTCTTGTGGTGGTTGTTGTGGTTGTCATCTGGTCATCGCCGTAAATAACAACTGTAACCTTACTGCCGTAAGCAACCTTGTTGCCTGCTGACGGCGAGCATTCCTTGACAGTGCCTGCCAACTCGCCCTTATCATAATTAAGGATGTAATGGATTTCAACTTCAAATCCGTTATCCCTGAGCGCTTTTACTGCCTCGTCTTCTGTCTTGCCGACAATCACAGGCACACTTACCTCACTGTTGCCCTTGCTTACGTTGAGCACAATCGTTGTGCCCCTCTTGACACTTGTGCCCTCAGCAACACTCTGCTGAATTACAACGCCTTTTTCCGCATCACTGAAAACTTCAACTTTCTCAAACTTGAGTCCGTCAGCATTTACTTCTTCATACGTTTTGCCGATGTAACTTTCAACGGTTACAAAAGTTTCGTTTTTCTCAACCTGCTTTACGCCATCATCCGCAAACAACATTGCGCCGGCCGCAACGATAATCAAAACAATAGCGACGATAATGATAGTCCAGATTATTGCCAGTTGTCTTTTATATGCTTTTTCAGACACTTCAATCATCCTTTCCTGTAATTACGCTTTGGTCTGCTTTACGAAGGAGTCCTTCAAAGCAACCGTTCTGTTAAACACAATCTTGTCATCAGTGCTGTCCTTGTCAACACAGAAATAACCCTGACGCAAGAACTGGAATGTGTCTCCGACCTTAACGTCAGTAAGACCGCCTTCAATAAGGCAATCTTCAAGCACTTCAAGGGAGTTGGGGTTAAGGTTGACTGTATATTCGCCGTTAGTCTCATCGGACGGATTTTCATTACTGAAAAGACGGTCATAAAGTCTTACTTCCGCTTTGATGCAGTCATCAGCACTTACCCAGTGGAGTGTGCCCTTGACCTTTCTGCCGTCAGGAGAATCGCCACCCTTTGTTGTTTCATCGTAAGTACAATGAACGCAGGTGATGTTGCCGTTTTCGTCCTTATCATAACCAACGCACTTTACAAAGTAAGCACCCTTGAGACGAACTTCATTGTCAGGGAAAAGACGGAAATACTTCTTGATCGGCACTTCCATAAAGTCATCCTGCTCAATATAGAGATTTCTTGAGAATACAAGTCTGCGCTTGCCGAGTTCAGGTTTGTTGGGATTGATGTCAACAAAAATCTCCTCGGTCTTGCCCTCGGGATAGTTGTCAATAACAACCTTGAGCGGACGGAGTACTGCCATTGCACGCTCCGCATTATAGTTGAGATTATCTCTTACGCAGGACTCAAGAAGCGCGTAATCAATAACGCTGTTTGCCTTTGCAACACCGATTTTCTCAACAAAAGCGCGCACTGCAGCCGCAGGATAACCGCGTCTTCTCATACCGCAGAGAGTTGCCATTCTGGGGTCATCCCAGCCGTTGACGTAAGAATCGTTTACAAGTTTGAGACACTTACGTTTTGAAGTCAGGCAGTAGTTGAGATTGAGTCTTGCAAACTCAATCTGTCTGGGTTTTTCACCATCGATAAGTTCATTTACAAACCAATCGTAAAGCGGTCTGTGGTCCTCAAACTCAAGAGTACACAATGAATGTGTAACGTTTTCGCAAGCATCGGAAAGCGGATGCGCAAAGTCATACATCGGATAGATGCACCATTTGTCACCCGTTCTGTGATGGGTTGCTCTCATAATTCTGTAAATAATCGGGTCACGCATATTGAGGTTGGGAGAGGACATATCAATCTTTGCTCTGAGAACCATTGAGCCGTCAGGGAATTCACCATTCTTCATCCTCATAAACAGGTCAAGGTTTTCCTCAATGCTGCGGTTACGGTAGGGGCTTTCCTTACCGCCCTGTTTGAGAGTGCCTCTGTATTCACGCATCTGCTCACTTGTAAGTTCACAGACAAAAGCCTTACCCTTTTTGATAAGTTTTACTGCGCACTCAAAGATGAAATCAAAATAATCGGATGCGTAATAAACGTTATTCCACTGAAAGCCGAGCCACTTGATATCCTCCATAATTGAGTCAACGTACTCAACCTCCTCTTTTGTGGGGTTGGTGTCATCAAAACGCAGGTTACAGGTGCCGCCGTATTTCTTTGCGGTTTCAAAGTCAATTGTGATTGCCTTAGCGTGACCGATGTGGAGATAGCCATTCGGCTCGGGAGGAAAACGGGTCTGCACCCTTGAGTAAACGCCCTCCTCCAAATCCTTATCAATCGCATCGTGTATAAAGTTGCCGGCAAGAGTCGGCTCACCATTTACCAAAATTTCTTCGCTCATATTTTCAACGCCTTTCGTCATATCAGAGTGAATTTATAAAATCATTTATTCTGTCCTTGATGTGCTGAACACCCATCAGAGCCATAATTGAGTACAAGTCGGGAGTATTCTTTCTGCCTGTTACAGCAATACGGATAACTGCGGAAATGTCACCAACGTGGCCTTTGAATGCCTCGGGAGTTTTCTTGTACTCCTTGACGTTGGGAGTGTAACCGAGAGGCTCACACATAGCCTTGATTCTCTCAAACCACATATCCTTATCATCATTCTCATTATAAACAGCAAGGTATTCGTTAAGAATTCTCTTTGCTTCCTCACCGTCAATATTCTCGGGCAGAGAGTCAACTCTCTCAAAAATCTTATCGTAGAAATAAGAAACGTACTGTCTTGCATCGCTCCATTTGCCGATATCTTTTCTCGGTTTTGCATTGTAGCGGTCAATGGTGAAGATGCCAAGCGCATACTTTTCATCCGCAACGATGAGAGAATAAAGTTCCTCATCGTACTGCTTTGCCCATTCCTTAACGCCCTCAAGCACCTGCTCTGCGGTCATTCTTGAAATCACATTCTTGCTGACGTCATTGAGTTTCACAAGGTCAAACAACGCTCCGCTCTGACTCATCTTTTTAAGAGTAAACGGGAATGCACTCTGCGGTGCGTCCGCATTGACTTTTCTCCACTCCTCAAAATTGGAGTTTGCAATTGTGAGAAGATACTCTGTAACGCTCTGCGCAGGATAGCCCACCTCTGCGTAATAACCAACAGCAGCCTCCGGGTCCTTTCTCTTGCTGAGTTTTCTCTTGCCACCGTCATCCTCTTTCATAATCGGAGAGATGTGAGCATATTTCGGCACGCGGAATCCGCAAGCCTTGAAAAGCTGAACGTGTACGGGGAATGATGAAATCCACTCATCACCTCTTACAACGTGGGTTGTTCTCATAAGGTGGTCATCCACCGCGTGTGCAAAATGATAGGTAGGAATGCCGTCAGATTTGAGAAGAACGATATCCATATTATTTTCGGGCATTTCGATTTTACCCTTGATAAGGTCATCAAGCACAATTTTATTGTCACCATTCGGTGCTCTGAAACGGAGAACATAAGTTTCACCGTTGTTTATCTTTGCTTCAATTTCTTCCAGAGTCAACTGGCGGCATGATGCAAACTCACCGTAATAGCCGGGGTTGAGTTTCTCCGCTTCCTGCTTCTGACGCACTGCATCAAGTTGCTCTGCGGTGCAGAAACACGGATAAGCAAGGCCGTCCTGAACAAGTTTCTTTGCAAAAGTCTGATAAATCTCACGGCGTCTGCTCTGCTGATACGGGCCGTAGTCACCGCACTGTGAATCAACACCTGTCACGCCCTCATCAAACGTTACGCCAAAAGCACGAAGTCCCTCAATGATGCCTGTAACGCCATCCTCAACCTCACGCTTTTTGTCAGTGTCCTCAATACGAAGATAGAAAACACCGTCAGCGGCAGTAAGTCTTGAAACAAAAGCGGCAAAAAGTCCGCCGATGTGGAGGAATCCTGTCGGGCTGGGTGCAAATCTTGT
>JAZQTF010000091.1:0-9362 GCA_045630445.1 Acutalibacteraceae bacterium | reverse complement strand
CAAACTGTGTGCCGTCAGCATAGAGGTAAGAAGCCTGGAAGCCTGTGTTCTCCTCTGTTGTCTGGGAAATAACAACTGCACCTGCGCCGTCAGCGAAGATAGCGTCTGTCTTCTCAGCAAACTTTGTCATGTTGTAAACACCGATGAGGAGAGCGTTCTTGTAGCCGCCTGTCTTAACCATTCTTGCAACAACGTCGTATGCTGCTACGAAACCGGAGCAAGCACCGTTGATGTCAAATGCACCAGCGTTTACAGCCTGAAGTCTGCCCTGAACAACGATTGCTGTCGGGGGTGTTACGTACTCAGGTGTATCAGTTGCGATAACAACCAAGTCGATGTCAGCAGGTGTAAGACCAGCGTCAGCGATAGCGTTCTGACCAGCGAATGTAGCCATATCAGCTGTGCTTTCGTCCGGACCTGTAACGTATCTCTGCTTGATACCGATTCTCTCAGCGAACTTCTCAAGGGATTTGCCTGTGATTGCTTCGATGTCAGCGTTTGTTACCAAATTCTTCGGCACGTACATACCCGTACCTGTAATTCTTGCGTTAAACATTGTGATTACGACCTTTCTGTTTTAATTATGCTCTGTCAGCGATGATGCCGTAAGCGATTGCTTCCTTGCGGAGCTGCTCACGGAAGTTCGGATGAGCGATAGCGATAAGAGCCTCTACTCTCTCCTTGATTGTTGTTCCGCGCAAATGTGCTGCACCGTACTCTGTTACAACGATGTCAACATCGTTTCTGGACAAAGATACGATTGCACCGGGCTTAAGAATCGGAACGATCTTGGAAACTTCCTCTCTCTCACCTGTCTGCTTATTCTTAACCATAGCGGTTGAATAAAGAGCGATGATAGAACGGCCGTTCTTGGAGTTCTGAGCACCGATTGCTGTGTCAGCCTGTCCGCCTGTACCGCTGAACTGCTTGCTACCGATTGACTCGGAGCAGCACTGACCTGTAAGGTCAATTTCAAGAGTTGTGTTGATGGAAACCATGTTGTCGTTCTTAGCGATAACGTACGGATCGTTTACATAACCGCCATCAAGAACGAGGATTGACGGGTTGTCATCAGCGTAATCATAAAGCTCCTGATTACCGAGCATAAATGTACAAACCATCTGGCCCTTGTTAACCTGCTTGTTTTTGCCGTTGATTACGCCAAGTTTAGCAAGTTCAACCATTCCGCTTGTGAGCATTTCAGTATGAACGCCGAGGTTCTTCTTGCCCTTAAGGGAAGCAGCAACAGCGTTCGGAATGCCACCGATACCAAGCTGGATGCAGTCGCCGTCATTTACCATGTCAGCGATGATCTTACCGATCTTCTCATCCTTCTCTGTGAACGGAACATCCGGAATTGTGGAAATCGGGTAATCACACTCGATAAGATAATCAATATCATCAACGTGAATCTGAACATCACCGAATGTTCTCGGCATATTCGGGTTGATTTCAAGAATAGAGATATCAGCACTCTCGATCATCTTTCTCTCATAGGTGTTACCTGTTGAAAGAGAGATGAAGCCGTGCTTATCCGGCATAGACGCTGTACCAATGTATATATTGGGCTTAATGTGAGCAAGGCGCTTTGATCCTGCCAAGTGGAGATGGTTAGGGATAAAGGATGCTACACCCATATCATGAGCCTTTCTCATTGAGGGGCAGTAGAACCAGCCGTCAACGTTGAAAGACTTATTATATTCCGGATTCAAGAAAAACTCATAATTTCCCTGCGGGAGACAGTTGTTTACTGTAACATTTGTTACTTTGTCTGCAATTGTGTGAAGTTCGGACATAAATGCGCGTGCTTCAGCAGCAGCAAGTCCGGTTACGATCTGATCGTTGGACTTAACCATAGCCAACGCCTGTTCAACGGTAATTACCTTATTTTTGTAATCCAATTTGGATACCTCCAATTTTTTTGCATCTGAAAAGTTTTAAAGGGACGGGCAGAGCCCGCCCCTTTGTTTGAGGATTTATTAAGACTTATTTAATCTTAATTATTTGATGTCAGCGATGTCGCCAGACTTCATGAAGTCGAGGAAGTTCTTCATACCGTCAGCCTCTTCGAAAGCGTTGCAAGCAGCGTTGTTAACGAGGAGGGACATTGTTGTTGTACCGATTCTGTAGCCATCAGCATAGTCAAGTGTGGAGTCGCCAGTTGCGCTGGAGCCCATCTTGATGATGATCTTTGCAGATTCCATAGCCTCAACGTAGTTGAGAGTTGTGATCTCTTTACCTGCAGCAATTGTTCTGTCAAGACCCTCTACGAAGATTGTAGCGGAAATCCAACCAGCCATTGCGTAGGAGTTGTTGATTGTCTCGTTAGAGCCAGAGAAAGCCATGATATCTTCGCAGAATGCGAGGTATGCCGGAACGTCTGTAGAAGACAACCAAGCGTTAGCGTAGATCGGGAACTTGTTCTCGTCAGCGAGTGTGTCGTAGTCAGCCTTGATGTCAGTAAGTGTCTGAGCAGCAGCTACAGAGTAAGTTGTGAATGCCGGCTTGAATACACCGTTTGTGATCATAGCCTTGAGGATACTTACAACGCCCTTCTGGATAGAAGCGATAACGATAGCGTCACAATCTGCAACCTTAGTTACAGCAGGTGTGAAGTCTGCAGCGTCAGAAGTTGTCTCGGAAAGAACGCACTCATAACCAGCGCCGAGAGCTTCGATCTGAGCCTTAGCACCGTCTCTGAGACCTACGCCAGCCTCGTCAGATGTGAAGATAACACCGATCTTCTTTGCATCCGGGTACTGCTGGAGAATTCTTGCAACGATTACTCTACCCTCTGTTGTGTAAATCGGCTGTACGGGGAAGAGTGTGGAACCGTTTTCGATAGAATCAGCTTCTGTGTTGAAGAGTGTGCCAACACCGGAAGCGAAGTAACAAGCAACTACGCCCTTTTCTTTGATGTAGTCGATTGTAGCACCTACTGTCGGAGAACCGAAGTGACCAACAAGTGCGAATACCTTATCTTCTTCTACGAGCTTCTTTGTGTAAGAAGAACCTGTAGCAGCGTCGAAGTTATCATCGTAGTGAAGGAACTCTACGTAGTAACCCTGCTTACCAGCAGCGAAGTCACCGCCGATACCGCCGTTGAAGTTGATCTTGTTGATGTAAGCCTCGAGGCCCTGGTTGAAGGGAACACCTACAGCAGCGAATGCACCTGTTGTAGCAGCTGTGTTACCGATTTTGATTGTGCCTTTGAAAGTGATCTCTCTGTCTTCCTTAGCGCCAATCTCGAATGTGTTTGTATCAACTGCGTAGTTAGAAATTGTCTTTGTAACTGCTTCGTTGATAACGCCATTCTTGTTGCCTTCGTTTACAACAACGTCTGTTTTTGTTGTGGTAGTAGTTCCTTCAGGTGTTTTGCCACAACCTACAAAGAGAGCAGCAGCCATAATGAGAACCAATACCAAGCTGAGAATTCTTTTGACTTTCATTTGAATTACCTCCATTTAATTTCGGTTTTTTATTTTATGATGCTTGCGCATCACAGCCGACTGATAATGATTATTCGCCACCGCCGAGATATGCTTCGACGAGGAGCGGGTTGGAAAGGAGTTCCTTTCCGGTGCCTTCCATTGAAATCTTACCAACTTCCAGAACGTACGCATAGTCTGCGATCTTCAATGTCTGGAGAGCGTTCTGCTCTACGATGAGAACAGTTGTTCCCTCTTTCTGAATCTCCTGAATGATACGGAAGATTTCAGCAACGATAAGAGGAGCAAGACCCAATGACGGCTCATCAAGGAGAAGCACCTTCGGGCTTGCCATCAACGCTCTTGGGATAGCGAGCATCTGCTGCTCACCGCCGGAGAGAGTTGAAGCAACCTGTGTCTTACGCTCAAGAAGAACAGGGAAGTAACGATATACACGATCAAAGTTTGCTTTGATCTGAGCCTTATCCTTCAATGTGTAAGCACCTACACGAAGATTTTCTTCAACAGTCAATTCGGGGAAAATAAGACGTCCTTCGGGAGACTGAGCAATACCTGCTCTTGCGATCTTGTTTGCAGACCACTTTGTGATGTCCTCACCATAGAACTCAACGGAACCGCCGGAAGCGGGAATAACACCGGAAATTTTCTTAAGTGTTGTTGTCTTACCAGCACCGTTGGAACCAAGGAGAGCAACTACCTTTCCTTCGGGAACAGTGATGTTGATACCCTTCAAGGCTTCGATCAAGTAATAACTAACTTTTAAATCTTTAAGAACTAAAGCATCCATTATTAATCATCCGCCTTTCCGAGATATGCTTCCTGAACAGCTTCATTTTTCTGAATCTCTTCAGGTGTGCCGATTGCGAGCAACTTACCGAAGCAGATTGCACAGATACGGTCACAAACGTTATTTACGAAACGCATATCATGCTCTACGAGCAAGATAGCACAATCGTATTCGTCACGAATTGTCTTAATGATGTCAATAAGACCAATTGTTTCGGAGTCGTTAAGACCTGCAGCCGGCTCATCGAGGATGATGAGTTTCGGGTCACTCATAAGAGTTCTTGCAAGCTCAACCTTCTTCATAACACCGTACGGCTGACCAGCAACGAACATATCCTTAATCTCATAAAGACCGAGAGTTTTGAGGATGTCTTCTGCCTTAGCGCGGAGAGCATTCTCCTCCTTGTAAGCGTTGGGAAGGTGAAGCGCAACGGACAAGAGGTCACTCTTGAAACGGATATGCGCACCCATCATAACGTTATCAATGATGGAGAGTGTCTTTGTAAGCTCAACGTTCTGGAACGTTCTTACAAGGCCCTTGGAAATGATGTTATGTGATTTCTGTCCAACGAGGTTTTCTACGTTACCCTTGTTTGTTCTGAAGAGTACAGTACCCTCATTCGGATGATAGAACTGTGTGATACAGTTGAATACGGTTGTTTTACCAGCACCGTTAGGACCGATAAGACCGTAGATTTCTCTCTCTTTGATGTCAAAGGAGAGGTTGTCAACTGCTTTAAGACCGCCGAAACGGATTGAAAGATTCTTGATATCAAGTACGAGGTCACCGCTCATATCCTCAAGGGATTTCTCCTTGTTGGATGCGATGATATCGTTCTTTTCTTCTTTCAAAGTAGCAATCTCTTCATTAAGAGCAGCAATTCTGAGCTGGTACTTCTCAGCATCCTTTGCTTCGTAAGAAGCGATCTGGAGGTTAAGAGCAGAAACTCTGTTATCGATAACCTTGATTCTTTCAATTGTGCTGATCAAAGCGGATTCTTCAGCGCTACGGCCGGCGTTCTTGATTGCCTTGAATACTCCGAGGAGTGAAAGAGCAGAAATAAGAACTGCAACAGCGAAGAGAAGAACAAGCCATGCAGCAGAAGGAGTCTTGATCTGGAAGTAGTCGGATACTTTCTTGCTAACTTCGATCGGGAGAATCTCGTAGTTCTTGTTTGCGGATCTCACCATAACGATGCTCCAGATAGAACCAGCGATCAAACCAACAGAACCGATAGCAGAAACGATTACGCCAGCAGGTCTTACCTTCTTGAAGAAAGTAACGATAATACCAACGATAAGAACTGCGAAAGCAGCTACGAGCAAATAAGAAATTGTCTTATATGTCGCAAACAAACCATTGAGCCATTCATACTCTGCAAGGTACTCAGAGAACTGAGCAGCAAGAGAAGAAGGATCAGAGATGTAATCAATAAGTGTTTTGATGTAGTCTTTTGTCCAGAGAATTTTACCGGGCTGACCAACGAAGTCTGATGCTTTCTCACTGTAAGCATAGAACACATTGGAAAGCGGGTTCATCTTGTCAATGAAAAGACCAAGAGCAGTAAAGATACTGAAGAACCAGAACACTAAGTTACGGTTGGGGGACTCTACAAATTCAATTCTCTTAGTTTTCATTTGAAGATCCTCCTCCCATCGGGTTCATCATACCGGAAGCCTGCATTTTTGCCATAAGTTTCTTTGCCTTACGTGTGTAATTCCACTTAATGATAGCAAACTTGAGTTTGATGAACAAAGCGATAATACCGCCCGGCCAGAACACGGAAACAACGATGATGAGAACACCGGACAAAATGTAAATGAAGTTCTCAATACCCTGCCAGAGTGTCTTAAGCCACATATCTACAAGTGTGTACATGATGAATGTACCGATCAATGTACCTGAAATTGAGCACAAACCGCCGATGATAACAACAGCGAAGAGGTTCAATGAGAGGAACAAGAGCCATTTTGTAGGTGTAACGAAAGCGGTGTTGGATGCTGTTGCATAGAATACACCAGCGATACCAACGTATGCAGTATTGATAGCGAATGCGAGCAAACGATATCTTGTAAGGTTTACACCCATTGTCTGAGCTGCCGGCTCACTACCGCTCATTGTGAGCATTGCGCGTCCGTAGTAGCTCTTGAAGATTCTGAGTGTGAGAATCATGATGATTGTAAGTGTAACAATCATGATGACCAACATATGCTTCTCATTAAACGGTACGTTTTCGTTACCGAAAAGATACTTGAAGGGAAGTTTACCTGCCTTACCTTCGTCACCACCAGTGATGACCTTGAGTTTTGAGAAGATGTTTCTGAGCATCTCTGCGATTGCGAGAGTTGCGATAGCAAGGTACCAACCACTTACACGGCAAGCAATGAAACCAGTGAGCAAACCAACGATTACACAGAATGTAACGGATGCTACAAGCGCCATTATGAAGGACCAGTTAAGGTCAACCATAAAGAAGATTGTAAGGTAAGCACCAAGTCCCATAAAGCCTGCTGTACCGAGAGATACAAGTCCTGCGTAACCTAAGAGAAGGTTAATTCCGAGCGCTGCGATAGCGTAGGGAATGTGGTTACCACCGAGGAGCGCAACCTGTGATACAGAGAATACATCAAGGAGAACCAACGCGATGAATACGATACCGAAAGCAGCGTAACCAAAGTAGGGAAGGTTTCTCCAGAAAAGGGCGGTAAATTTATTCTTGTACTGTGTCTGCATAAAAATCCACCCTCCTTAAACTTTCTTAACGATCTTTTTGCCGAACAAGCCCTGGGGTCTGATAAGCATAAGAACGAGAACGAATGCGTATGTGATAGCTTCGATGTAGCTACCAGCAAAGTCACCGCCGTAGTACTGAACGAGTGACTTGAACAAAGCGATGATACACGCTGCGATGATCGGACCGTGGAAGGTCTCAAATCCGCCCAATACACAAGCAAGCAAAGAGATAACCTGAATTGAGTTCATCAATGAAGTATCAAGTGTTGTTGTAGGAGCGTACATAAGAGCTGCCAAAGTACCTACTGCAGCGGCAATTGCCCAAGATACCATCGTAATAATCGGTGTGGGAATACCCATCATACGAGCAACCATTTCGTTTGAAGAGGTTGCACGAACAGAGAGGCCCCACTTTGTCTTGATCAATGCTGTAAACATAATTGCGATGATAACAGCGCAAATTGCAATGTTTGCAACGTAGGACCAAGCAACGTCTGCACCGGCAATCTTTACAGTACCGGGAGCAAACTTGAAGAATCTGTACTGTCTTACGGAACCGAATACTGCGGTGGAAAGACCCAAGAATACAGAAATCAAACCAAGAGTGATAATCTGCTTTGTGAGCGGATTAGAGTGTCTTGCTCTTGAAATAATGATTCTGTCAATAAGTACACCAATGATGATTGCGCAAATCATTGCAGCGATTGCTGAAACGATTGCTACAGCCCATCCGTAATAGCCATCCATATAGCCATCTTCAGTGTACTTGATGAACAATGAACTTATAGAGCCGGGCTTTGCAATATTGAGCGCCTCAGCAGCGGCTTCACACTCTGCCGGTGAAAGGCCAGCTGCTCTTGACGTTTCATATGAAAGCATATACTTCTCAATCGGGTCTACGATCAGGCCTGAGAACCAAGCACCGATGTAAGCGCCGAAAGTACTGATTGTACCCTGAGAGTAGTTAGTAGTGTCAGATGTTCTGTAAATAAGGATAATTCCAAGTGCCGCAAGAGCATAGATTCCACATGTATTAAGACCAGAGGCTATAATATTTATGAAAGCTTGCATACTTACGCTTCACCCCACTTAATGACGTTCGCAGACCAAACATAACCGATACCTGCAGCGATCATGCTGATAACTGTGCCGTCTTTTACCTTTCCTTCCTGCACTGCAAGATGCAATGAAAGAATCTGATCAACCTGTCCAACGTGGCCATATTTTTCAAGGTAGATTGACTGCTCGGGTTTGAGACCGAGGCTCTCAACCATGCTGTCGTGGCCGGAACGCTTCATATGAAGAACTGCGAGATAGCCGAGTTCGCTCTTATCGAGACCAGCTTTCTCGAAGGACTTATCGATACATTTATACCAGTTGGGCATAGACACTTCGTTAAGTCTGTTCTTCATTGCAACGGGATCGAGAAGTCTGAGAGACTTCATACCCTCTGCGAGATTTTCGGGTGTGTACGGGTTAGCGATACCACCGATTTCAACACCTGCTGTACGAGCAAGTGAACCGTCAGCGATGATATGTGAACCCAAAAGAAGATTCTTGTTGTAGTTCTTCTTCAAGATGATAGCTCCGCCGCCTGCAGAAAGATTGAACATCATGGACATATCTTTATCTGTATAGTCAACGAAGTCACCGTTACGGTAACCACCAACAACCATGATTGTATCGATTGTATCGTCAGCGATGAGCATATCCTTTGCAATCTTCATTGCGGATACGCATGTGCAGCAACGATTCTGTACGTCGATACCCCACGCATTTGTAGCACCAATTCTGTCCTGGATGTACAAAGCGGAAGTTGTGAGCGGATACTCTTTCCACTCTTCACCGATGCAAAGGATTACGTCGATGTCAAGCGGATCTACACCAGTATTTTTAAGGCAATCGAGAGCAGCTTTTGCGCCCATCTCCTGAGTACCATCTTCCATTCCGGGGCCCGGAATGCTCTTTTCAATGATACCGAGTTTCTTAGCGACTGCCTCTTCAGACCACATTCCGTTTGTTGCAGCAGCAATTTCTGCAGCTGTCATTCTGTGCTCCGGAATATAAATACCGGTACCTACGATACCAACATTAATTTTTTCGCACATTTTAAACACAAACCTCTCTGTTTGAAATTAGAAGAGATATTTAAACCTTGCGGTCTAAATATTAGAGACGCATACCGCCGTCTACCTGGATAACCTGACCAGTGATGTAAGAAGAATCGTCGCTTACGAGGAACAATGCAACCTTAGCGATTTCTTCCGGCTGACCGAGACGGCCGAGCATTGTCATCTTAGCAAACTTGTCAAGGAGATCCTGCGGAACTGTCTTGAGGATGTCTGTCATTGTGTAACCGGGAGCGATTGCGTTACATCTAACGTTAGCACCTT
>JAZQTF010000090.1:0-4093 GCA_045630445.1 Acutalibacteraceae bacterium | reverse complement strand
AGTTGTGGTTGTAGTTGTGGCAGCTGTTGTCTGCTCTGTTGTTGTTTGCTCTGTTGTTGTCTGCTCTGTTGTTGTCGGGGCGGTAGTGGTGGACGGCATCGTTGTTGTCTGCATTCCGGTTGTGGTTGTTGATGCGGACGTTGTTGTGGTAGCAGATGAAGTTGTGCCATCTACGGGGTTACTGCCTGTGCAACTTCTGAGGATGAGAAGAAGAATGATAATCACAACAATGATAATAAGTGCTGCAATTATGTATTTTGAATTCTTGTTCTTTTTCTTATTCTTTGCTTTGTTGTCTTTTGCAGTCTTTGCCTTTGCAGTTTTGTCAGCCGGGGCGGTCTTGCCAGACTCCTTTGCAAGTTTTGCTTTTTCTGCTTTTCTCGCTTCGTACTTCTGTCTTGCTTCAAGTGCCGCTTGTGCTTTTGCAGCCTTTTCTTCTTTTTCTTTCTGCTTCTGGAGAATCTTATCGTTCTTTGCCTTCTCCTTTGCTATTGCTGCGGCAGCCTTTGCTTTGTCGGCCTGCTCTTTTCCTGCTTTTGCAGCCTTATCTTTTTCAGCAGCGGCTTTTGCCTTTGCCTCTTTTTCTTTCTGCTTCTGGAGAAGTTTTTCGTTTTTAGCCTTTTCCTTTGCAAGTGCAGCGGCAGCTTTTTGTTTTTCCGCCTTTTCTTTTGCAAGTTTTTCAGCAGCGGTTTTCTTTTCCTCCTCTGCTTTCTTCTTGGCTTTCATTTCTGCCTGCTGACGCTGGAGTGCCTCAACCTCTGCCTGCTGTTTAGCGGCAAGTGCGGCGGCTGCAGCCGCCTTTTCTGCGGCCGGTTTTTCAGCAGCAGCCTTCTTGTATTCTTCTAATTCTTTTTTCTCCGCATCTTCAATTTCTTTGCGTTTGCGGTTTTCTTCTTCAATCTTCGCTCTTTCAGCTTCTGCAGCAGCTTTCTTCTCTGCTTCTTCTGCTTCTTTACGCTTGCGGTCTTCTTCGCTTGCTTTTGCTTTTGCTTCTGCAGCGGCTTTCTTTTCTTCATCAGCTTTTGCTTTTGCAGCAGCGGCAGCGGCTTTCTTTTCTTCCTCTGCCTTTGCCTTTGCAGCAGCAGCGGCTTTCTTTTCTTCCTCAGCCTTCGCTTTTGCAGCAGCGGCAGCAGCTTTCTTTTCTTCTTCTGCCTTCTTCTTTGCTTCTGCTTCTGCCTGCTTACGCTGACGCTCTTCTTCCTCCGCCTTTGCTTTTGCGGCAGCTTCGGCTGCTTTTCTTTCTTCTTCAGCCTTTGCTCTTTCTGCTGCCTCAGCGGCTGCTTTTTCTTCAGCGGCTTTCAATTCTGCCGCTCTCAATACTTCGGGCGGAATCTTTGCTCTTTCGTCATTTGCAAAAACTTGTGCGGCATTGCCGTCAAGAATCATATTGAGTGAATTGAAATCTTTTTCGATGTACGCGGTGAGCGCTCTTGCCATTTCCTTGAAGGAAGCGAATCTGTCTTTTGTATCAAAAGCAATTGCTTTGATAATGATTTTGTTGAGCGCGTCGTCGCTTGTTGCGGGGGTGCCAAATGAAACGGACGGAGCAAGTCTCTTCTGAATTGCCGCACGTTTCTCATCGTCACTGCTCATATCTGATACAAACGGGAGTTTGCCACCGTTTAACTGCTCGTACATGATAAGACCTACGGAATACATGTGAGCAGCGCTGTCAATTTCGCCACCATTGAAAATTTCAGGTGCAAGGTAATCAATACACGGTACACTCTTTTTCATATAACCGGGGATTACCATTGATTTTGAACTTTCAAATCCGCCAAGTTTGAATGTGCCGTTTGCATCGACGTAGATTTTCCTTGTGGATACTTCGCTCTTCTTTACGTTTGCGGCTTCGCATTTCTCAAGAGCGCAGCAAATATCAGCACCAAGTTTAGCAACGTCATTGGTTGTAACCTGATTGTTTGAAAAATAATCCTTGATTGTGGACAACTTTTCAAGTCTGATATAGATTGTCCAGATGGGAGCGTATGGATAACGAGCAAGTTTGTAGTCCTGAATTTTAACCACATTCTCGTTGTCTGCCATTGTGTCTTTGGAGATGATTTCATCAATCCATCTGTCAACGATGGGCTGGAGAATATCCTCGGCGTCGGTAAGAGATTTACCATCGTCAAGCATTTTGTCAATTATTTCCGCATCAACAGGAATGTTGACAACCTTAACGACGCTGTCAATTTCGGCACCGTCAACCTTAGCGTTGTAAACCGCACCAAAGTCATCCTTGCCAAGCAAGTCGGTAAGTTCCCAACCTTTCCATAATCCGTAGAAACTCATATTGTTCCCTCCACATAACTAATATCAAAATAGATACACATAGATATACAAAATAATAATACCAATAATATATAATTATATCAAGAGAAAATTTACAATTTTTTCAATCTTTTTGATAAAAAATTAGAAAAGATTAAAATGCCCAGTTTCCGTTTTTGAATATCGGAACAATTTTTCCATCTTCGCAGAGCGCGTCAATGGATAAATCGTCAGTGCCAATCATAAAATCCTCGTGAACAATTGAGTCGTTGATGCCCATTTTGTGACAATCTTCCAGAGTGTATTTGTGGTAATCTTTTACTGATTCCATAAATCCTGCACCAAGTGCAAGGTGACAAGCAGCGTTTTCATCAAACAAAGTGTTGTAGAAAAGGATGCCTGTGTTTTGAATGGGGGAGTCATAGGGTACCAACGCGCATTCGCCAAGATATGCCGCGCCTTCATCCATAGAGATAAGCTTTTTGAGCAGCTCTTCATTCTGCTGTGCATGCACTTCAACTGCTTTTCCTTTTTCAAATCTGATTGAGAAGTTGTCAATCAGGTTGCCCTGATAGGAGAGCGGCTTTGATGAGTAAACAATACCCTCCGCTTCACCCTTCATCGGAGAGATGAAACATTCCTCTGACGGAATATTCGGGTTGTAAACCGTGCCGGAAACTGTATTTTCACTACCACCGCAGAATTGAGTGTCGGGGATAAGACCTACTGTCAGGTCAGTGCCGTTGCTTGCAGTGTAGTGGAGTGATTTGATTTTTAATGAATTAAGGTAAGCGCAACGGTTGTGGAGATTTTCGTTGTGATTTTTCCAGTTTTCAATCGGGTCGCTGTTTTCATCAACTCTTGATGTTGACAGTATAGCCTGCCAGAGTTTTTCAACCGCAACTGTTGTGCGGTCGTGCGGGAATATCTTCTTAGCCCATTCCTTGCTGGGCACAGCAGCAATACACCACTGATATTTACCGTCCATCTTGTCACGGTAGGGTTTGATTATCTTGTAGCGTGCCTGCTCGCATTTCATCAGTTTTTCCTGATTGATTCCTTTAAGTCCGTCAGGGTCTTCAGAAAGAAGATAGATGCGGCAGGGGAATGTTTCTGAATAATACTTCCATTTTTCTTCCTCATATGATTTAACTTTGGAAAGTGCTTTTACTGAGCCGTGACGAGTGTGAATCTTCTTGAGCGGCTGATAGCTCCAGTTAACTTCAACTCTGGACGCACCCGCTTTGTAACATTCCTCGGTCAGCATTTTTACAAATTCAGGCTGATCAAGTTCAGCCGCAATAAAAACTTCCTGTCCTTTTTGAATATTGACACCCATAACAGCGATTAACTGTGCATACTTTTTAAGAATTGACTTTTTCATAATATGACCTCTTTTCTGACAATTTTCTTGTGCGTATATACATAATAATATATTACACGATAAAACATATTCTATAACAAACTCAGGATTATTTCAATATGTTTATAAAACTTAAAATTTGTTATAGTGGTTTCCGCAGGGGATTTGACAGGTTTTGTACAATATATTGGGATATGTTTTCGGACCACACGGCATAGTTTACCAATGGAATAAAAAAGATTAAAAAAAGTGTTGACAAAGCGGTTGATGTTTGGTAATATAATCAAGCGTCCTCGAGAGAGGCGCACAACGGACCTTGAAAATTAAACAACGTACAAAAAAGGAACCCTGATATTTTTTAAGTTTTTGAGAAAAACTTTCGGACAAAGGTAACTTTGTAACAAAGCGATACGCTAGTATCGAAAATGAGCTAAGAATGCTCTAAGTAAAGATTAG
>JAZQTF010000089.1:0-4784 GCA_045630445.1 Acutalibacteraceae bacterium | reverse complement strand
ACCTGTTTTGAAAAATTCAAGAAACAAAAGCAGATAAATCACTTGCCATCACCGCCTTTCCCGCCTTTTTTGCGAGCGACAGAGATAATTATTCCGCTAACGGCACTTGCAATTACTGCATAAATAGCGGAAACGTTGAATAACACCATCACAACAAAAGTCAGAATTGCGATTAAAGCGCTGAAAATGTCAACGATATTCTTACGGATAAGGCGATAGATAGTAACAATCATCATACCGCAAACGGCAACTCTTATTCCGCTGAGCGCACTTGCAACAATCTCATTATCAGAAAAATTACCGATAAGTGCAGCAATCAAGGTTATTATTATAATTGACGGAGTTATCATACCAAGTGTTGACACGATTGCACCCCATACACCTTTGGTCTTATAGCCGACAAATGATGCAGTGTTTACAGCTATTACACCGGGTGTGCATTGACCAATAGCATAGCAATCGACAAGGTCTTGCTCCGTTACCCATTTTTTCTTTTCACTCAACTCTCTTACAAAAATCGGAAACATTGCATATCCGCCACCGAAAGTAAATGCACCGATTTTAAAGAAAGTAAAATACAAACTTAAAAATATATTCAATCGTAGCCCCTCTTATATTTTATTACCGAATAATGATATACCATTAAAAGCGTCATTGTCAAGTGGCGAAAATATAATCCCCGAAATGCATCAAGCATCCCGGGGATTTTAATTTGAATTAACGGATAACGATAAACGAATTACTGTTTAATCGTGTAAACACCCGTCTTATGATTTGAGGAATATGCATTTTCAGCGGAATCGTACGCGTAGAAAT
Source organism: Acutalibacteraceae bacterium (assembly GCA_045630445.1). GTDB lineage: Bacteria > Bacillota > Clostridia > Oscillospirales > Acutalibacteraceae > RGIG7273. The sequence continues at coordinate 3,968 of JAZQTF010000089.1, read as the reverse complement.
CAATTGAGATTTCACCCAATGCAACATCAGAAGGAATTTCATAAGTTACATTGAACACACGCTGAGCACCGGTTGATGAAACAGTTGTTGCAACAGTTGTCGGTGCAAGTCTGTAACCACTTGTGTATGCGATTACTGAATCAACATTTACACTTGTGTAAACAACCGCATTGACAAGTCTTGTGCCTTTTTTGGTTGTAATTACAAGAGTATTGATCTTATAAGAATCGCTCATAAGTTCACTGTCAGGTGCAATACCTGTGCTTACAAGCAGGCCTGACTGATACTTTTCGCCACCTTCAGGAGCAACAAGTTCTGCGCCCTTATAGCGAACCTTTGTAAGAACAACGTTACCTGAAACAACTTTGATCTTAACCGTTGAAGTTTCTCTTATATAAGATGAGAAATCATAATAAGCAAAGATTCCTGTGTCAAGATTGATTGTTTCAGCCAACTTGCTGTTAACATATACTTCAACTGTTGCAGGGCCGGTATAACCTGCCATTTCAACCTGGAAAGTTGTAAGCGCAGTCGCACCCGACAATTCAAAGAGCATTGACTGCTCATCAACAAGGTTGATTGAGTAGTTAGTATTCTTTCCTGCAAACTCATTTACATCAAGTTTACCGCTGATTGTAAACAAGCCGTTGCCGAAGTTGTCAATACCAAGTTTGCCAGCAGTGAACAAATCACGCAGTGTTGCGTAAGTTGTGTGACTATGAGTATTGTCATAATGCTCATTATCCACATCACCGAAGGGGTTATAAACTCTTACGCTATCAACGTAAACGTCTGTTGATTGCATACCAAGCATAGGAGCAAATGTCCTTGAAGCGATGATTTCAACAGTATAAACATCATGAGTAAGAGCGGTGCAGGAGAATACAGTTGACTGGTATACGTTATTGCAATCAGCATAAGTCCAGATGTTACCACTTGCAGCGCTGACAAGATTGCCCTTGCTGTCATAAGTTCTGATAACCATATATCCGCAAGACCTGCCAGTTACGGAAACAACATCAAATCCTGTGCCCTCAAAAGTAAATGTTGTTTTGTACTGATTATCTGTGCCGTCAATCTTATTGTTTGCAAGATAATCCTGATATCTGTTAGCGTGGAGAGCGTATCCACCGTCAAAGCCGAATATATCAGTGGCATAATCCTTATCTCCGCCATGGACAGAATCATCGTTAGTCTTATTATCAACGTATTTATCAGCAACATCTTCTGCAACGTTACCCTCAGCATCAACAACAAACCATCTGTCACCATGCTCAAGGAATGCATCAGAAGAATCCGCTTTGACAATCTTTGCAGGCACTACGTAAACCTTACCTATACGTACATTTCCGTCAGAATCAACAACGGAATAATAGAAGATTTCAGTTACCGCTCCAAGATTCTTTGAAGTGTATATAAGTTTGTCATCATGTGCAATTTCAAGTTTACCATAGTTTGTTTCAACGTCATTCTTGTTGCCATCATTAGCACCATTTACTGTAAGACCAATACCATAAACAGCATTGAACTTTTCACCGTCGGGTTGTGCGTCATTTGCAACAACATCAAATGAAGTTGAGCCAATCTCATCATATACGATTGAGTCATCAACAAGCGCACCTGATTCATAATAGCCAAAGTAAACAATGATGTTTTCTCCGTCTTTGGAAATTACTCTTGTCTTTGTGCCTGATTCATTTTCCCAAAGTGTATAACCTGCAATAACGGGAGCTTTTACGGTGTAAGAAATGCCATCACCTGCAGTAAGATTTGTTACACCGGAAACCTTGTAAACAATCGGGTCGCCGATAATTGCATCTTCGCAGAACATCTTGACAGTAAATCCATCCATTCCGACAGGATTGAGAGCACTGTCAGCACGATAAGGAATTACGGTAATTGTTCCGCCGATTGTTGTGTTGTTGTAATTTACTCTTGCGGATACGCCGTATCTTACTTCGTCAATTCCGCTCAGAGCGTTTTTGTAATCAACCCTGATCTCCTCTGATACAAAGTAATCGCCATCCACATCAGTATTGAGAAGTTCAATTGTGTATTCGATATCGGTTGTATCTTTCAGAGTTCCGAGTTCAATTGTAAGTGTTTTTGTAGATGCGTTATAGAAATACTGCTCATCAGTAAGACGAACACCATCAACGTAAATGCCGTTACCCTCAACGAGCACAAAATTATCATCAATTACAATAGAGATTACGCCATCAGTATTGATGTAATTTCTGTTATCAAAGATTGCTGTCATCTCCGCTTCAATATCTGTTTTTGCATCAAACAAATCAATGACATTAACCTTTGAAGCGTTAAGTCTGTCAATCTCCCAGTCAGCCGCGGCCTTTGCTTCATCCGCAGTAACGATTGTTACAACATTATGATTATAAGAATCTGCAGCAGAAAGATTGGAATAAGAAGCGTTTGGTTCAGAAGCACTTATTACAAACACATCTGTATAAGCGGAACTTACGTCACTATCAATAATAGTTCTTGCAGCATACAAACCAGCCTGCATATTTGAAGTTGTAACATCATAACCACTGTTGTCTTTTACAACGGTAAGATTGTTTACAATATCAAGTACACTGCTTATGTCTGACTCATACGCATCGGAAATGCTTCCTGTGAGTACAGCATAATCCTGCGCGTAAGTCACGATTGCAACGCGAAGATTATTATTGAGTGCATAAGTATCTGCGATATACTTTGCAACCTGCAATTTTGTCTGCTCAAGTTTTACGTTAGTGTAACCGGCATCCATACCCGCAGAAACATCAATAACGAAAACAAGGTCAAGAGCATTTTCGTTACCAACAGATGTTACAGATGTTACAACATTGTAATGTCCATTATTATCCGTTGCAGAAGCAGTTTGCTTGACACCAACTTCACCACCAATTGCTGAGGACATACCATCAATATTGTAATCAAACACAATGGTATAAATCTTGTTTTCAGTGCTTGCGATTGCATCAGAATTCAATACGTAAACACAATCTGCAAACGCACCGCCAATATCGGAATTACCAAGAGTTGAAGCAAATTTGCCGGCATCAATCATTCCAATCTGACCCGAAGCGGTTATAACTTCAACCATATTGTTATAAGTTGCAAATTTCCAGGTATTTACATCCGCCGGATTTACATAGACAACACCGTCTGACACTTTTCCGACAAACTTGTCTGCGACGTAGAAATTGTGTGTCAATTCAACTTTTACAAGTTTGTTTGCACTGTAAATTATATCAATTGACCACTCGTCAACATCGGGAGAAATACCCGTCACGATGTATGAACCATCAATATTTTTTACTGTAAGGCCATTACCTACAACATCCGCAACAGAGAATGTGACATCAACACCATTGATATTCTTCACAACGTCGCCTGTTCCGACAACGTAATCAACAGCAACGCTATCAACAAAACTTTCAAAAGCACTGTCAACATACACTCCGTTGTTTATGAAGTGAGAATTGATTGTAACTTCTGTGTCATCAAGCGTTGTGTATAACTCATAACGAATTACAACCTTGCGTTCTGTTACAGAATAATCATATTTCTGAACAGCAAATCTATTAGTGTAATTCCTTACTGTTGAACGTTTGATTGTAAGACCCGTTGTCTGAATTTTGGAATCATCAACGGTGAAATCAGAAATATTGTAAGTGTTTTTGCCACTCTGGATTGTGCCGGATGTTTTCTGTGCAATCTTGAGATTTGAAGTATATGAACTTGAGGTTGAACTTACAACAACAACGCCCGTCAACTCGTCTGTCAGAGTTGCGTTTTTAACGATTCTGTCATTGATATAGAACTCGTGTACAACAGTAACATCGGAGTAAACATCAATGGTATAAGTTAATGTTACTACTATATTACCGGTAGTGTTGGGTGTGATTGATGTAATAACAAATTCATCACCGTCAACATAGCCTTCAATTCCTGAAGCAGCGATT
>JAZQTF010000088.1:0-4119 GCA_045630445.1 Acutalibacteraceae bacterium | reverse complement strand
TTCATATGGCTTTTCTTCAAACATTGAGCTGAACAAATTATCATTATCCAGTATCAGTTCCAGATAATCATCTTGGCAAAAAATACATTTACCAACATTATAATACCCACATGCAAAAAACATATTGTAGGAATCATAAATGCTATTAAACAATTCAGCATCATTCATACTTGCAACCAGACGTGCAAACTCCATACTGTTTTCAAAATTAACCCACGTTACACCCTTGCCTTTTTTAAATTCAAAATCATTATGATGATGTTTCAATTTTATTCCGTACTCTTCATGGAGATAACGCACACCATTAACTGAATGATATTCAACAACATAATCAAGAAAGGATTTGCCGAACTCATCCATATGGGTGATTATTGATTTTCCATCGGTTGCCAACAGCGAATCAAATTCATCCCTATATAATTGCGGGTCGTCCAGATAAGCGTAATACCTGAACCCTTTGTTGAACGGAACATCCCCCTTTTCCACGGGCAATTTATACGCATCTTCATCAAGCAATTTTGCCAACGAAACTCCGAATATTTTTTCCAACGGAATAATAAATTCATATTTAAGCGGACGCTCCCCTTTTAACATTTTTGAAAAGTTGGATTTTTCTCTGTCCGCAAAATCGTATGCATCTTGTCCTTTAATCCCTAATTGGTAGGCAATATTCACTAACAGATGGCTATACATCTTTATTCCTTTCAAATCCATATAGTGTTTAATGTTGGCTTTCAGATTTTTCATATTACAAACCCCCTTGTTTTTCATTATTATAACACAGCACTTGTAAAAATAGTAGTCTTTTTCGACAACTTTTGTTGTCTTTTTTGACTTTGGCTAAAAAATCAGTTCAAAAAGATACAGTCAAATTTGACAACAAATCAAAATCATCGGGAGATTGTTCAAGCCCATCATCTATCTCTAGTCAAAAAGCAAAAGCACACCAGACGGTGTGCTTTTTATATTTTGCATTTCCAATGCCACAAAAATATGATATAATTATTTCACGATAAAAATTTTCCCAAAAATTTTTCTTCAAGTTGTAAGATTTTGGATTCGTTTTGCGACTATATAGGTGAAAGGCCTTTTAAGACCACACAAAAAGGGGTGACTTATATGGAAGACGAGAAAATCATTGAGTTGTATTGGGAACGAAATGAAAGCGCTATTCAGGAAACCGAAAGCAAATACGGCAAATACTGCCACACTATCGCCTACAACATCCTGCACTCACACGATGAGTCTGACGAATGCGTCAATGACACATGGGTCAACGCGTGGAATACTATCCCACCGGAAAAGCCGACCAGATTGCAATACTTTCTTGCCCGTATTACACGTAACATTGCAATCGGACGCTATCGCCACGATAACGCACAAAAACGCAGTGCCGATATGACAAGTGCTATTGATGAATACTGGGAATGCATTCCGAATCAGGACGCTTCAATTGAAAATGAACTTGCATTAAAACAAGCAATCAACTCTTTCCTTAAAAGACTTGACACCCGTACACGCATCATATTTATGCGCAGATACTGGTACTCAATGAGCGTCAAAGATATTGCAGACAGTATGAATATGTCGGAAAGCAATATAAGCGTCATCCTGCACAGAACAAGAAACAAATTCAAAAACCATCTTACGAAAGAAGGGATATTTGTATGAATAAAAAAGATTGGTACAATGGGCTAAACCTTGCCGATGACAAATTCGTTGATGAGGCAAATCCCGACAAAATAGTTAAAATCAAATCAAAAAGAGGCAAGACTATCAAGGCAGTTTTGGCGGCTTGTGCCTGTTTTTTGCTGATTTTCTGCAACCTCTGGCTGTTCATCCCGTTCAGGACCACCCCGCCCGATGTGTCAAAATATTCAGATAGCGAATACTACGACCTGATTGAAAAATTAAATATCGCCACATTCCAGAAGCCGAGGTACAAGAACAACGCTGAAAAGCTTTGGGCAGGAATGAAGGAGCTCACCGCGGACGATATTTTGTATGGTTCAATGGATACAGGAACCAATAACGCGCCGGGAAGCTACGAGGAAATTACCGACAATCAGGTAAACGGCATTATTGAGGCCGACCTCATTAAGCGCAGCAGCACCCACATTTATTACCTTGACGGCACCACGCTGCGCATCTACTCCATCAGCGAAAAGAGCCTTGTTGGCACATATAACATTGAAAGCTATAACAACTACTCATATAAATGGGAGTTTTATCTGTCAGACGATTGCAAAACCATCACAGTAATTACTCAGAACTATGAAAAGGGCAGTGCCAACTTATATGTAAAGTTAATTTCACTCGACGTCAGCGACCCGTCCAACATTGTAAAAAAGGATGAATTCAGCATCACGGGCAGCTATAAAACATCGCGCAAGTCAAACGGTAGCATCCTGCTTATAACTCAGTTCACCGTCAGCAGCGCAAACATCGATTTTGACGATGAAAAAACATTCCTGCCGCAGATTGACGAGGGCGACGGATATTACAGCATTCCTGCAAACGGCATCACTGCTCCCGAGGAACTAAACAGTGCGCGATACACTGTGGTATTGAAGCTTGACGAAAATACCCTTGACCTTATGGGTACGGCGGCATATCTCTCCTACTCAGAGATTGTGTACGTTTCCGAGGATCACGTATTCCTGACCCACGTGTTTGCAGATAAGGCAGAAAACGAGGACGGCAGCTACACAAGAAACTCCATGACCACAATCTCCTGCCTGACTTATGGTGGCGACACCTTTGAGGCAAAGGGCAGTGTTACTGTCAGGGGCTATGTCAAGGATCAGTGGAGCATGGACGAATACGAGGGCATCCTCCGCGTTTTCACAACCACCAACGCAACAGTAATAAGCGAAAAGGTTGCTAACAGCACCGGTGCATCCTCAGGCGCATTACTGGTAGCGGGAGAATCCAACGCAAGTCTTTACTGCATTGATCTGTCCACCTTTGAAGTTGTGGCATCTGTGATTGATTTTGCACCTCCGCGCGAGATGATACGGTCGGTAAGATTTGACAAGGAGATGGCATACGTCTGCACATCCATTGAACTTTCTGACCCCGTTTTCTTCTTTGACTTGTCCGACCTTGACAACATCACTTACAAGGACACCGGCACAATTGAGGGCTTCTCAACGTCACTTATCAATCTTGGCAACGGCTACCTCCTTGGTATCGGCAGGGGTAATAACTGGGGCACCTTCAAGGTTGAAGTATATGAGGAGACCGCGGATGGTGTTCGCGCTGTTGACTCCTATGAACTCGAAGGCGCAGAATATTCAACAGAGTATAAGTCATATTATATAGACCGCGAAAATCAGATTATCGGCCTCGGCATCCGTGACTACGCTCATTACCCATATGAGAATAGTTACAGATATATCGTCCTCCACTTTGACGGCTATAAGCTTATTGAGCTGCGCAACGTTCAGCTTAACGGCGATCCTGCAAAGATGCGCGGTGTTCTCATTGATGGATGGATGTATATGTTCGGCGAAGACGACTTTAAGGTGGAATGGGTCTTTTAAAGGGTTCAAGTCCTTCCCTATCTATAATCAAAAAAACAAAAAGCACACCAAACGGTGTGCTTTTTCATCTGGAATATTTGTGAAGTTAATCTCACGAGTTCTCTTTTGCGGTTCGACAGGAAGCAATTAACATCACTCGCAGGGATGTACATTTTGCAGAAAGTTCTTTATATAATTGTTCATCAATATAATTGGTCTTACGCAATAATTCAATCCAATATCCCGTTTCACTAGCTTCCTTCAAGGCGATTTCAAGTTTTGAAACAAAGTCTTTTTTCCCTTGTGTGTACTGTGCTTCGTGGATATTGGCGCCAATACTTGTGCCGCTTCTGCCGATTTGATTGGAGATGATGGATTCATGATTAGATTTAAGATACTTTACAAGTTTAATGATGTCAACAGCGAACTCCAGCGATAACTCCGCAAGTTTATTTTCTTTCACACAATCGCCCCCTTGTCATTGATTATACAACAAATTTCCGAGCATTTCAATGATGCGTCGCCTAACAGCGACACGATGTTATGCTCCGCATAATGATGTTGCTCGTTTTACTCGCAATGATGCGATGTTTGC
>JAZQTF010000087.1:0-4578 GCA_045630445.1 Acutalibacteraceae bacterium | reverse complement strand
CCCACAATGGCATATCCGGGGTCAATCCCAAGAATAATCATAAAAAACCTCACCTGAAAAACTGATTTTTACACAAAATTCCAAACTTCAAATTATTATAGCACATTTATACTCAACATACAACAAGAAATTAACAATATTTATGTATATTATTTTTAATCTAATATTAAAACTATATATACCAAAAAATAAACCCCACGTGATTGACGTGAGGTTTTTGTGTTGGTTATTATTCGCTGATTTTGCAGAGATACTTTGACTTGATTGTAGAAGTCGGCAACTCTGTGGGGTAATTGCCTGTAAAGCAACTTGTGCAGAAATTGAGTTTTGTTTCATCAGCAAGTTTTGTTACGTTTTCAATGCTGAGATAACCGAGTGAATCTGCACCGATATGCTCTGCAATTTCTTCAATGGAATACTTGCAGGCAATCAATTTATCCTGAGAGTCAATGTCAGTGCCGTAGAAACACGGGAACATAAACGGAGGACAGGAAATTCTCATATGAACTTCTTTTGCACCTGCGTCACGAAGCATTTTTACAATCTGCTTACTTGTTGTACCTCTTACGATTGAGTCATCAATAAGAACAACCTTTTTGCCGGCAACAACTGACGGGATGGGGTTAAGTTTGATTCTTACCTTGTCCTCACGATCAGCCTGTGTGGGCTGGATGAATGTTCTGCCGATGTATTTGTTCTTGATAAAACCGAGTTCATAATTGATTCCAAGTTCCTGAGCGTAGCCGATTGCAGCATCAATACCTGAATCAGGCACGCCGATTACAACGTCTGCGTCAACGGGATGTTCCTGAGCGAGGAATCTGCCTGCGCGGATTCTTGCAGTGTGAACTGAACTGCCGTCAACAATGGAGTCGGGTCTTGCAAAATATATGAACTCAAATACGCAAAGAGATGACGGTTTTGTGTTGCAATGAGTTGTGATTGAACGAAGACCGTTTTCATCAATTACAACAATTTCGCCGGGCATAACGTCTCTGATAAATGTTGCACCGATGTTGTCAAGAGCGCAACTTTCGGAAGCGAACATATAACTGTTGTTTCTCTTGCCGATACAGAGAGGTCTGAAACCTCTCGGGTCACGTGCTGCAATAAGTTTAGCGGGTGACATAATAACAAAGGAGTAAGCACCTTCAAGGTGATTCATTGCATTGCACACTGCGTCCTCAATGGAGTTTGTGTGAAGTCTTTCTCTTGTGATTTCGTATGCGATAATTTCTGAATCACTTGTTGTGTGGAATATTGAACCGCTCAATTCAAGATTCTCTCTGAGCTGAGAGTAGTTTGTGAGTGAGCCGTTGTTAGCAATTGCCATGCAACCCTTTACGTGATTTACAACGAGGGGCTGAGCGTCGACACGCTTGTTTGAGGGAGATGTGCCGTAGCGTACGTGTCCGACAGCCATCTTACCCTTGCCAAGACTCTTGAGAACGTCTTTGTCAAAAACGTCATTTACAAGACCGCCGTCACGATGAACGGTGATTGTTCTTGCATCATTTATAGCGATACCGCAACTTTCCTGACCTCTGTGCTGGAGTGCAAACAACGCATAATAGGTTGCTGCGCCAACGTCATGGCCGTCATTATCATAGATTCCAAAAACACCACATTCTTCATGGATTTTGTCAAACATTTTTTCATTCCCCTTTATCATTGGCGTTGCGGGGCTATGGTCCGCTGAAAAACAAGAAAAGTTATATCATACGTAAGTATGATTTGCAACAAGAAATATAATGAAAATTTTGTAAAAATTTACTTGCCTTTGAGTAGAAAAATTGTGTAATTTTGATTGTATTGACTTAAAAGAAAAAAAGGTGTATAATCATCGGGATTATGCCCACATTGCGTGGGAGGCGTTAAGCCTTTAATCAGGGAGGAATATTAAGGTTATGAAGGTTGTAATTCTTGCTGGTGGTTTCGGTACTCGTATTTCCGAAGAGAGTCACCTCAAGCCAAAACCAATGATTGAAATTGGTGGTATGCCTATTTTGTGGCATATTATGAAAATGTATTCAGCGCACGGATACAATGATTTTGTTATCTGCTGCGGATACAAAGCGCATATAATTAAAAGATTTTTCGCTGACTATTATCTTTTCACAAGTGATGTAACATTTGACTTTGTCGGTGAAAATAAAATGACTGTACATAATAACACTGCTGAGCCGTGGAAAGTTACTCTTGTTGACACAGGACTTCACACAATGACAGGTGGCCGTGTTAAGAGAATCCGCGATTATATCGGTGATGAGCCGTTTATGCTCACATATGGCGATGGTGTTTCCGATGTTGATATCAATGCACTTGTTGATTTCCACAAGTCACATGGCAAAAAAGCAACGCTTACGGCAATTACCGTTGCACAGCGTTTCGGAATCCTTGACCTTGGTGAAGATTCATCCGTTCTCAAATTCAGAGAAAAATCCGTTTATGATGGCAACGTAATCAACGGTGGTTTTATGGTGCTTGACCCGAGTGTTTTTGATTATATCGAGAATGATGAAACCGTATTTGAAAAAGAGCCTCTTGAAAAACTCGCAAGTGAAGGCGAGCTGAAAGCATATCTGCACGATGGCTTCTGGCAGTGTATGGATACACAGAGGGATAAAGAGTATCTTGAAAATCTCATAAATTCAAAGAAAGCACCTTGGATAAAGTGGTGAGATAATGAATAATTTTTATAAAGGTAAGTCAGTGCTTGTGACAGGTCATACGGGTTTCAAAGGCTCATGGTTGTGTAAAGCACTTATTCTGTGTGGTGCAAAGGTTACAGGTTATTCTCTGGAGCCGGTAACAATGCCGAATCTTTTTGACCTTTCCGGTCTTGAAAATCAGATGAAATCCGTTATAGGTGATGTGCGCGATTACGCATCTCTTAAAGCGGTTTTTGATGAATCAAAGCCTGAAATTGTTTTCCATCTTGCAGCGCAGCCCATTGTAAGAGAGGGTTATAAAAATCCGCTTTATACATACGAAACAAACGTTATGGGCACTGCAAATCTTCTTGAATGTGTAAGAAATTGTGACAGTGTGCGTTCTGTTTTGAATGTCACAACTGATAAAGTTTATAAGAATTTTGAAGTTGACAGAGGTTACCGTGAGGATGAAATGCTTGACGGTTATGACCCGTACTCTAACTCAAAATCTTGTTCGGAACTGGTGACTCACTGTTACAAAAGTTCTTATTTTGATTCAATGGAAATTGCTGTTTCAACCGCTCGTGCAGGTAATGTTATCGGTGGCGGAGATTTCGCAGAGGACAGAATTATTCCCGATTGTTGCAGAGCGGCTATGAGCGGAAATGTTGTTTCGTTAAGAAATCCCAATTCTATCAGGCCTTATCAGCATGTGCTTGAACCAATTTATGCTTATATGATGCTTGCGTATGAGCAATACACCAATATTGAAAAAGCAAGTTGGTATAACGTTGGACCTGATGATTGTGACTGCATCCGTACAGGTGAACTTGTATCACTTTTTGCTCAATATTGGGGAGACGGTTTTACATGGCAGACAATTGAAAATAATGGCCCGCATGAGTCGGGAATTCTGAAACTTGATTGTTCAAAAATCAAAGAAACGTTTGGCTGGAAACCAATGTGGAATGTTGACAAAGCAGTAGAGAAAACTGTTGAATGGTTCAAAGCGTACATCAATAACGTTTCAATACCTGATTTTATGAACGAGCAAATCAAAACATATTTTGACGAACAGAGGGATTTTAACAATGTTTAAGGATATGACACAAGAGCAGGCAAAAGAATATATACTCAGTCTTACAAAGGAATACTGTGACACTTTCCACAATAAAGAAAGTCAGTTCAAAGAAGGGGACAGAATTCCTTACGCATCAAGAGTTTATGATAGTAAGGAAATGGTAAATCTTGTTGACAGTGCGCTTGAATTCTGGCTCACAAGCGGCAGATACACCGATGAGTTTGAACGTGGATTTGCAAAAATGTTCGGCGTGTACGATTGCGCGCTTGTAAACTCCGGCTCATCCGCAAATTTGCTTGCATTTATGGCGCTTACTTCTCCTTTGCTTGGTGACAGAGCAGTTAAACCCGGTGATGAAGTCATTACCGTTGCTGCAGGTTTCCCGACAACTGTTTCTCCCATAATCCAGTATGGTGCTGTTCCCGTTTTTGTTGACGTTACAATTCCTCAGTACAATATTGATACAACAAAACTTGAGGCTGCATTGTCCGGACGTACAAAGGCTGTAATGATTGCACACACACTTGGCAATCCTTTTGACCTTGCAGCACTTAAAGAGTTCTGTACAAAACATAATTTGTGGCTTGTTGAAGATAACTGTGATGCTCTTTACTCAATGTACGAAATTGACGGTGAATACAAATTTACAGGCACAATCGGTGATATCGGCACGTCAAGTTTTTATCCTCCGCATCATATGACAATGGGTGAGGGTGGTGCGGTTTATTCAGATAACCCCTTGCTTATGAAGATTGTCAGGTCAATGCGTGACTGGGGACGCGATTGTGTATGTCCTCCCGGTGTTGACGGATTGTGTAAACACAGATTTGACAGACAGTATGG
>JAZQTF010000086.1:0-25882 GCA_045630445.1 Acutalibacteraceae bacterium | reverse complement strand
ATAATTACCCCTGGAGCTTGTTTGAGAAATAGTGCATAAAAAAACACCCCCTGCGGTCAACCGCAGGGGGCTTTTTGTGGGTTCGAATCCCATTTAAACCATAAACGAAAAAAGAAGTACCATACTTTCGTATGATACTTCTTTTTGGCACGGCGTAAGGGATTCGACCGTCTGCAATGCAGACTGATGGCTCAACGACCGTTGCTCTGCAACAGTACCCGTTTCGCCACTGCTCACTAAAAACAGTTCCCCGAACTGTTTTCTTAACGTTCGCACCCTCACGGGTTCGAATCCCCATTTTCACAGATACAAAAAAAGAACCAACATACAAAAGTATGTTGATTCTTTTTGGCACGGCGTAAGGGATTCGAACCCCTGACCTTTTGGTTCGTAGCCAAACACTCTATCCAGCTGAGCTAACGCCGCAAATATCAATTATTTGATTGACACCAAAGAATTATAGCATAGTCAAATTCAAAAATCAATATCTAATTTAAATTTTTTTATTCAAAATTCATTATCTGACGCACATCTTTGCCAAGGAAGAGCAAATCAGTGTAGCAACCAATGATTCTTGAAGTGATTCTTTCGGAGTATTTTGACTCCAATTCCTGCGATGAAAGGTTGGTGCTGATGATGACGGGCTTGTGATAAGTGATTCTTGTGTTGATGATGTTGTAAATCGCAGACACTGTAAACTGAGTTGAAAACTCTGCACCAAGGTCATCAATGATAAGCAGGTCGCAGTCAAGGATTGCTTCCTCTGCGCCAACGCTGTCGGGGTTTCTGCCGAATTTTTCGCTTTCAAGTTTTGAGAGCAGATTCGGCGCGGAGCAATAAATTACATCGTAGCCCTTTTCAATTGCTTTTGCCGCGATTGCAAGGGAAAGGTGGGTCTTGCCAAGACCGGTTGCACCGTACATAAAAATGCTGTCGGACTTTGAACTGAAATCGTCGGCGTAACATTTGCAGTAATTGAGAATTTCTCTCATACGCCTGCGCGGTGAAATGCCTGTCTTTGCATCAGGCTCATCGGGATAATAGTCAAGGTTGAAATTGTCAAAAGTGCTTGTCTTGATTGCGGAGATTTCACTGATTTTCTCAAAGGAAATCTGGCGGAGAAGTTTTTTGTGACAGTCGCAGATTTTGCCGTCAACAAATCCTGTGTCTTCGCACTTGTCGCAGAAGAATTTCGGTTTGAGATAATCCTCGGGGAAACCGTTTTCTTTCAGTAATTGTGTACGTCTTGCCTGCAGTGCAAGGTTCTCTTTTGCAATCTTTTCAACCCTGTCCTGCGGGTCGCCACCTTCAAGCATAATCTTTGCAACAGCGATGCCTGCAAGGGCAAGTTTCTTTTTTATTTCAAGCAATTCGGGGCATCTGTTGTATGCAATTTCCTGACGGTCCTCAAGGTCATACTCCGCTTTCTGTGCGCGTTTTCTGAGTATGTTTTTTGCCTGTTCAACAATATCGCTTCTGTAAGCCATACTTAATCCTCTTTCTTTTTGTAGATAATTGATTTTTTCATTGATGCGCGTTCAAACTCGCCAAGGTCGTACGATGTGTCCGACTTCTTCGCGGGGACTGATTTCGGCTTGTCCGACTTGATATCATCGGGTTTTCTGAAGCCGCTGTTGTGCCAGTTTTCAAGCACCTTGTGAATGTAATTGAAATTGATTTTTGCCGTCCTGTTAAGGCATTCCTCAAACGCAAGACGAATCATATCAATGGTGAAACCGAATTTGTTTGTCCACATTTCAATCCATTCGGACTGCTTCGGAGTGGGTGTTGTGTTTGGTAGGTTGAATTCCTCACACAATTTTTTCCACAGTGAATTTCTGTTTTTAATCTGTGAGAGTTTTGCTTCGGCAAGTTCAATGGAGAAGATTTCATCCTGCGCCCAACTGACGCCGATTTTTTCAATGTATGCAATGCCGCGTTTATCCTGCGACACACTGTACTCAATAATCATCAGTATCACTTCAACGGGCAGGCCGAGATGGTCGTGCATCCACAAAAGTGTGCGCTGGTCATTGAAACTGAGAGTCCTGCCAAGTTTTTCCTGAGCCTGATTCCAGAGAAAACGCAATTCGGGAGACTCCTGCCCACGTCTTGCTACGTCAACGGTTGTCGGCTTGTTGCAAAGGGATGAGCGGTCAAGGTCAACAACTGCGGGAGTGGTTGACGGCTGAGTTTTCTGCACAGGGGCAGGCTCAGTTTTCTGCGGCTCAGCTGCTTTCGGGGTTTCAACTTCCTGCACAGGCTCACCATTTTTGAGCATTATGCCTGTCTCAACCCAGAATTGCATTGCGTCAAGCGCATCCGCTTTTGCAATTCCCGTTGCTTTTGAAAGCGCTTCAAGGTCAAACCCGCTGTCACTGTTACGCAGCATCCACAACAAAACTTTCAGTTGTGCAGAGCCGGCAAGTTTAATATGCCTGTCCACAACTTCTGTGGGCACGGCGAATATCTTATTCCATTTTTTTGGATTGATTATGTAACTCATAAGTTTACTCCGTAAAATTCATTGTGGGTGTATTATAACACAAATTATGTCGTATGTTGCAACTATTTTCAATAAAAATTTTTTGTATTGACAATAACACTATAAAATAATATAATTATTTGGATAATATATAAGGCGGAAATGCCGTATTAAAAGCGTTTCGTCCCGTATTGGTAAGGGGCGTTTTTATCTTAAAAGGAAGTGTTTTTTATGAAATGGACAGGTCTTAATGAACTCAGAGAAAAATATCTCAGTTTCTTTGAAAGCAAAGGTCATCTGCGTTTGCCGAGTTTCTCTCTTGTGCCGCAGGGTGACAAGAGTTTGTTGCTCATCAACTCGGGTATGGCGCCGATGAAAAAATATTTCACAGGTGAGGTTGAGCCGCCCCGTAAGAGAGTCACAACTTGCCAGAAGTGTATCCGTACACCTGACATTGAGCGTGTCGGCAAAACTGCAAGACACGGTACATATTTTGAAATGCTCGGCAACTTCTCATTCGGTGATTACTTCAAGAGTGAGGCTACCGCTTGGGCGTGGGAATTCTGCACAAAGGTGCTTGAACTTCCCGTTGACAAGCTTTGGGTCACAATTTACCTTGATGACGATGAGGCTTTTGACATCTGGACAAAGCAGGTTGGCGTTGCACCTGACAGAATTGTAAGACTCGGCAAGGCTGACAACTTCTGGGAGCATGGCACAGGTCCTTGCGGCCCGTGTTCAGAGATTTACTTTGACCGTGGCGAAAAGCACGGTTGCGGCAAACCTGACTGTAAGGTTGGCTGTGACTGTGACCGTTACACAGAATTCTGGAATCTTGTTTTCACACAGTTTGATTCCGATGGTCAGGGCAACTATGCAAACCTTGAGCATCCCAACATTGACACAGGTATGGGCCTTGAAAGACTTGCGTGCATTATGCAGGGTGTTGACAACCTTTTTGAAGTTGACACAGTTCAGGCAGTCATCAAGCACGTTTGCGCAATTGCAGGCGTTGAATACAAGAAAGACGAAAAGAGCGACGTTTCAATCCGCGTTATCGCAGACCATATCAGAAGCACAACATTTATGCTCAGCGATGGTGTAATGCCGTCAAATGAGGGCAGGGGCTACGTTCTCCGCCGTCTTCTCCGCCGTGCTGCAAGACACGGTAAGATTCTTGGCATTGACCGTATGTTCCTTACTGAACTTTGCGACACAGTTATCAGGGATAACGGTGCCGCTTACCCGAATCTTGTTGAAAAGCAGGAGTTTATCAAGAGAATTATCAGCGTTGAGGAGGAGAGTTTCAACCGCACTATTGACACAGGTTTGCAACTTCTCAATCAGGTAATTGCTGAAAATAAAGGCGAAGTAATCAGCGGTGACGAAGTGTTCAGACTTTATGACACATTCGGCTTCCCGATTGATCTTACAAAGGAAATCGTTGAAGAAAAGGGCCTCAGTGTTGATGAGGACAGATTCAATGAACTTATGCTCGAACAGCGTAACCGTGCAAGAGGTGCTCGTGAGGATGCAACCGCAGAGGCATGGAAAGGCGAAAAGAGTGTAATCGATGCAATTGATGCAACTGTTTTCAACGGTTATGAAAAACTTGAGGACGAAGCAAAGATTGTTGCAATGGTTGCAGGCTCCGCTCTCGCTGACCAGTTTAATGAGGGTGACGAGGGCATCATCATTCTTGACCGCACAACAATGTACGGTGAAGGTGGCGGTCAGGCAGGCGATAAGGGCGTTATCGTTTGCGGTGACAGCGAATTCAAAGTAACAAACACAACCAAGAATGCGGACGGTGTGTTTATGCACCACGGTGTTGTTGTGAGCGGTAGTTTTGCTGCGGGCAACACAGTTTGCGTAAAGGTTGATAAAGTAAACAGAGAGAGCACAAAGAGAAACCACACAAGCGCGCACTTGTTGCAGGCGGCTCTGAGAAAAGTTCTCGGTGAGCACGTTGAGCAGGCAGGTCAGCTTGTAAACGCAGATGCGTGCCGTTTTGACTTCAGCCATTTTGCTGCACTCACACCTGAGGAAATCAACGCGGTTGAAATGCTTGTAAACGCTGAAATTCTTGACGCGAAGAACGTTGAGATTGCTGAAATGTCAATTGACGAAGCAAAGAAAATGGGCGCGATGGCATTGTTCGGTGAAAAGTATGGCGACGTTGTACGTGTTGTAAAAGTCGGCGATTTCTCAACTGAACTTTGTGGTGGTACACATGTTGAAAACACAGGTAAAATCGGTCTTTTCAAAATTGTATCCGAAGCAAGCGTTGCAGCAGGTGTCCGCAGAATTGAAGCAGTGACAGGCACAAACGTGCTTGCACTTATGAATTCACAGAAAGAAACTCTTGTTTCTGCGGCAAAGGCTCTCAAATGCGGCAGTGTTGATGACCTTGAGCGCAGAGCGACACAGATTGTTGCAGAACTTCGTGACAAGGACAAGGAAATTGAATCAATGCGTACAAAACTTGCACAGGGTCAGACCGATGCGATTTACAATAACGCTCAGCAGGTTGGTGCAGTCAAGGTTGCTTGCGCAGTGCTCCCGAATACAGACGGTGGTGCGGCACGTACAATCTGTGACGTACTCAAATCAAAGGACAGCGCTCTTGTAACTGTAATTGCAGGCGTAAATGCTGACAAGACAAGCGTAAGTTTTGCGGTTGCATGCGGCAAGGATGCCGTTGCGGCAGGTGCACACGCAGGCAACATTGTAAGAGAGGTTGCAAAGATTGCCGGCGGTAACGGTGGCGGACGTCCTGACAGTGCTATGGCCGGCGGTAAGGATGTTTCCAAAGCGCAGGAGGCAGTTGACGCGGCAGCGCAGATTGTTGCATCAATGCTTAAATAAGTACCCGACCTATAAAGGAGGACTTGACAATGTGTATTTTCTGCAAGATTGCAAACGGAGAAATTCCGTCAAATAAAGTTTATGAAACGGACAAGGTTGTTGCATTTTATGACCTTGAGCCTCAGGCACCGAGCCACATTCTTATCATTCCGAAGCAGCATATTGCTTGCGCGGCTGATATTGATTCATCAAACAGTGCGGTGATGGCGGACATTTTTGAGGCAGCAAGTGCAATTGCAAAGGAATTGTCAATTGACAGTTTCCGCCTTGTAAACAACTGCGGTGAAAAAGCGGGTCAATCTGTAATGCACCTGCATTTCCATATGCTTTCAGGACGTGACTTTGCATGGCCTCCGGGTTGATGCAGGTTTAACGAATAGAGGGATTTAAATTGAACAGACCGATGGCAATTATAGGATTTTCGCTTTTCTTTACCTTGATTGCCGTCGGTCTTTTAGGTTATATTTTTGCATTCTGGATTTTCTTTGTGCTGCTTGCGTGCGTTGTTGCTCTGCTTGTGGTAAAAAGAAAGAATGCGTCAAAGACGATTCTTGCAATTCTTCTGTCTGCGATGGTTGGTTGTGCATCATTCTGCACTTACACAGTTTTTGTCTATAACCGCGTTGTGTCACACATCGACACAAAAGATGTTATAAAGTTTGAAATAACACGGATTGATGGTGAAAGCAACAAAATTTATTATTACACGGCAAAGGTTGCGGATGCGCCCGATGATTCACTGGTCGGTGCAAAAGCAAGTCTTTCGTCCCATTATCCGCTTGATGTTGAGGTGTGCGATTACGTTACATCAACCGTGACTCTGCGGTTGTCAGGCTCAACCAATGCGTCCAGTCACAGATATTACAAAGCAAATGAAATCTTTATCCGTGCAAATATCACGTCGGATTACAAGGTTGAGAAAAATCCCGACAAATCAATCGGTTATTATTTCAGTAGTATTAAGTCGGGGATTGCGGAGATTGTCAGCGCAAACCTTGACAAAGAGTGCGCGGCGGTTGTCAACAGTATTTTCCTTGGCAAGACGGATGACCTTGATTACAAATCGTCAATGAATTTCCGCAACATAGGCATTTCCCATATTTTCAGTGTTTCGGGGCTTCATGTGTCGCTTATATCTGCGGCAATTTTTGCTTTTCTTTCCGCGGTGATTGAGCGGAAAATGATAATGTATCTGTCAACTTTGGTTGCAATGTGGTTTTTCGTTGCGGTCACGGGGTTTTCATATTCTTCAATCCGAGCGGGCATTATGCTCACCGTTTACTATGTGGGGCAGATGAGTTTCCGTGGCAGTGACGCAATCAATTCGCTCGGCGTTGCAATCACTGTGATATGTATTCTCAATCCTTACAGTGCAACAAATGTTTCCGTGCTTTATTCATTCTTTGCAACGTTTGGAATTCTGATTGCGACAAGGACGGATTTTGTAAAACGTCTGCTTGACAGAAAGAGTAACCTTGTGAAAATGACGCTTGAAACAGTCGTGTTGTCAGTTGCCGCAATGCTTTTTACTCTGCCGATACAGATTGTTATGTTTGACACGGCAACGCTGATTTCACCGCTTGCAAACGTGATGACATTTATTGTGATTGCGCCGCTTATGTGGTGCGTGATAATTGCGGTTATACTGTCACTGTTTACGGTTATTTTAAGTGAGTTGTGCTTTGTTGTCTGCACGCTGATTGCAAAATATCTTTTATGGGTTTCAGATTTGCTCGCATCAATTCCTTATGCAACGGCACCGGCGGGCAAAGATTATATAAAAATCCTTGTTTTCATTGTTGTTGCGGTGTTTGCTGTTATTGCGTTTCTGCGTTTGCGTGGCCGTGCGGTGAAGATTGCATCGGCAGTATGCGCGGTGATTGTCTGCGTCAGCATTATATGTTATAATGTTTTTTACAAGCCTGAGTTGAAGGTTACCGTTGTTGATTCGGGTGGCACTGGTGTTGTCATTACTTATGGCAGAAGTGCCGTTGTGATAGGCTGTGGTGGTGACAATTTCAGTGTGGGCAAAATTGACTCCGCGTTGCGCGACAATGCAATCGATAACATTGACCTGCTTGTGTTGCCGTCAAAGGAAACAACCGATTGTTGCAATGTTATGGATTTGTTTGACAGGATGGAAGTTAATAAAATTGTCCTTGGTGAAGAATACGGTCTGATTGAGTCGCTTGGGTTTGAAGATTTCAGCGTTGTTGAGAATGGGACTGTGTCAGGTGGCTGGTATGAAATCAGTTGTCTTTATACTGACGAGCAAAGGCTGACTTTTGTTGAAACTCAGGGCAGGTCAATCCTTGTTGTGTCAAAGTTTTCGGATGATGTTGCAGTTTGTGATGAATGGCGTAACAGTGATGTGATTGTGTCAGTTTCGGAGTTTTATTCGTATGGCAACAGTGAAATAAATATTTTTTGTAAATATAAAAATGAGAATGAAGAATCCGCAATTATGTGTTATAATGGTGGCGGAAGTATAATTATAGAATTCTACGATGACGGCTCAATTAACTGCGAAAGGGGAGAGTGAAATGGCAAAAGTTGACGATAAGGGCTTGAGACAGAGTCTTAAAAGCGGGGAGATTTCAAACGTTTATTTTGTCTGCGGTAATGAAGAATACCTTAAAAGGACAAGCGTTGACCTGCTTATAAATAAGTTTGCTGACGGTGGCAAGGACAGTTTTGACTTCAAGAAGTTTGACGGCAAGGACACAAGTTTTGATGACGTGATGGAAGCGGTTGAATCGTTTCCGTTTATGAGTGAATATTCCTGCGTGCTTGTGACGGATTTTCCGTTTGAGATTCTGACCGATTCGCAGATGGCTCAGCTTAAAGAAACGCTCCAGGATATGTCGCAAAGCACAATCCTTATTTTCTGGCAGTTTTCAGAGGTTACGGGCAAGACAAAGAATCAGAATGCGATTATAAAAACCGTTGAAAAATCAGGGCTTGTTGTTGAATGTAACACAAAAACCGCCGCTGAAATCAAAAAGATGCTTGGCGGGGGAATTGCCAAAAGGGGATGCACAGTCAGTGACAGCACTCTCAACTATATCCTTGAAGTTGTTGGTGATGACCTTTATCAGCTTCTCAGCGAAACAGAAAAACTCACCGCATACTGCGCGGGTGGGGAAGTAACAAGGCAGGCGGTTGATAAACTCTGCTCAAAGTCAATTGATTCAAACGCGTTTGACGTGACAAAAGCGCTTGTTGCGGGCAATTCTGACAAGGCTTTTGCGGCACTGAATGAGCTTTTCCTTCTTCGTGAAGAGCCGATAAAAATTCTTGGCGCAATTGTGATGACTTACACTGATATGTACAGAGTCAAGATTGCAATGCAGCAGACGGGCAGTTATGCGTCCCTGAGCGAAACTTTTGCTTGTTATAAGGGCAAGGATTTCCGCCTGAGAAATGCCGCAAAGAATGCGTCAGCGCTCTCACTTGACCAACTCAGGCAGGCACTTGAAGAATTAAACAGAGCGGATGAATTGCTCAAAACGTCAAAGATGGACGGCAACCTTGTTATTGAAGAATTGATAGTGAGGTTAATGATGATATGATTAAAATAAAACAAGCGGTGATTGTTGAGGGCAAGTACGATAAAATCAAACTTGAATCAATCATTGACGCGTTGATAATCACAACTGACGGCTTTGAGATTTTCAAGGACAGTGAAAAGATGGCGATGATAAGGCGTCTTGCTGACACAAACGGATTGCTCATAATGACCGACAGTGACGTTGCGGGATTCAGAATCCGCTCGTATATTTCAGGCAGTGTTGATTCGGAAAAGATTTTTCACGCCTACATTCCCGACATTCTCGGCAAAGAGCCGCGTAAGGAAAAAGGCTCCAAGGAGGGTAAACTCGGCGTTGAAGGAATTCCGTCAAAATTGATTCTGGATGCGCTTGAGAGAGCGGGAGTAATCTGTGAGGAGACGGAGAGCAAAGCAGCATATATGACCAAATATCGTCTTTATACGGATGGTATCAGTGGCGGCGCTGACAGTTCACTTCTTCGCAAGGAATTGCTCTGCGTGCTTCGTCTGCCGGAGAGATTGTCTGCAAACTCTCTTGTAAAAGTTATCAATGAAAGTGTCAGTGAGGAAGAATACCTTGCCGCACTTCAAAAAGCAAAAGAAAGCATAAAATAAAAAAACGAGCACCACCCAAGTCACATATACTGTGGCAAGGGGGTGCTTTTCGTATTGCGAAATAAAAGAAAATCCATACGTTATAAAAAGAAAAAAGTTGCAGTGTTGTTTGTGGCGGTATCGGTCATAATTCTGATTGTGATGATTGATCTGCGGCTCAGGCCGATTGCACGCACGCACGCGGAAGTCATAGTCAACAGACTTTGCTATGAGTCAATCAACATTGCCGCAGATGATGCGGTTGAAAAGAGCGCAGTTACTTATGACAACATTGTGCATATAGAGCATAACAGCGACAACTCTGTAACCGCAGTTATGGCTGACGTTTCAGCGGTCAACAAAATCAAAACAGGTGTCAGCGAGGCACTGACCAATGCACTCAAAAACATTGAAACGCAGAAAATAAAAGTCCCGATCGGCACAATTCTGGGCGGTGCGTTGCTTGCGGGCAAAGGGCCGTGTATAACAGTTAAGGTGCAACTGACGGGCAGCAGTGATGTTGAAATAACAAGTCAGTTTGAAAGCGTTGGAATAAACCAGACGCGTCACACAGTTGTGATGAATGTGCGTTGCGACGTCTATGTTGTGATGCTTGGCAAAGAAACGATGAGTGAAATTTCTCTTAGTGTGCCGATAGCGGAAACAATCATAATCGGAGCGGTGCCTGATACATATTTATCCTTGCCATAAAATGTTGTAAATGATTGAAAAAAGCAGATAAATATGTTACAATATTATGATAAAAAGAGGAGGGATAGGAATGAGCAGAAAAAGATGGGAGATACTTTCACCGGATCCGCAGGTTGCGGCAGAAATTGCAGAAAATTTCGGCGTAAGTCCCGTTACGTCTTTGCTTCTTGCGGCAAGAGGCTTTTCGGCTGATGAGTCAGTTGAAGAGTTTCTGATGCGTGAGCCTTATTTCCAATGCCCTTATGACCTGATAGATATGGACAAAGCGGTTGACCGCATCAACCTTGCTTTTGAGCGCGGAGAAAGGATTGCGGTTTACGGTGACTATGACGCGGACGGAGTGACCGCCACAACGCTTTTATTCCGCTATTTCCGCAGCCGTGGCGCAGACGTAATCTGGTATGTGCCTGAAAGAAGTGAGGGCTACGGACTCAACAATGATGCTGTTGATAAGTTGTGCGATGCGGGAGTAAACCTTATTGTAACCGTTGACAATGGTGTTGCCGCATTTGAGCAGGCAGAGCATATTTACAGCAGGGGAATGGAACTTGTTGTAACGGACCACCATCAGCCGATGGACACTTTGCCAAGGGCGTGCGCCGTAGTAAATCCGCACAGAGCGGATTGCCCGAGTGAATTCAAGGATTACGCGGGCGTGGGCGTTGCGTTCAAACTTGTAACCGCGCTTTCCGAAGCCGATGAAATGGACCTCATCAGCCGGTATGGTGAGTACGTTATGCTTGGCACAGTTGCGGACATTGTACCGCTTGTGGGTGAAAACAGACTTCTTGTTGAGTTGGGACTTCGTCAACTGAACGCAAGTGACAAACCCGCGATTACGGAACTTAAAAGGATTTGCTCAGTCAATGAGGAAATAAATTCAACTCATATCGGCTTTATGTTTGGCCCGCGTATCAACGCGGCGGGCAGAATGGGTGCAGCCGCAAAAGCGGTTGAATTCCTGCTTTGTGATGACGCGGAAACTGCGCAGAAAATGGCGGAAGAACTCAATATGAATAATCATCAGCGTCAGAGTGTTGACGGTGAAGTTTTTGAGCAGGCGTTTCAGAAGATTGAGCAGTCAAGAATGAATATCTATGACCGCGTTATCGTTGTCAGCGGTAAGGGCTGGCACGAGGGTGTGCTTGGAATTGTCAGCGCAAAACTGACGGAGTATTACGGCAAACCCACAATCGTGCTCTGTGAAACTGAAACCGTTGCTTACGGCTCGTGCCGAAGTATTGAGGGCTTTTCAATTTTTGAGGCGCTGAGCGGTGTCAGTGACATTCTCAAAGCCTATGGCGGTCACAGTATGGCGGCGGGCGTGACAGTTGACATTGATATGGTTGACGAATTCCGCCAGAGAATCAATGACTATGCGCGTGAAAATTTTGAATATATGCCGTACCCGACTATTAAAATAGATTGTAAACTCAATCCGAGTGTGTTGACGGTTGAGTTTGCTGACGGGTTTAATGAATTGGAGCCGTTTGGTGCGGGTAATCCGCAACCTGTTTTTGGCTTGTTCAGGATGAAAATTTCCCGCATTATGCCGCTTGCAAAGGGCAGATACGTGAAACTCAGTCTTTGCAAAAAGAACGCATGCGTTGACGTTATTTCGTTCTCGTCATCGTTTGATGATTTTACTTACGCTGTCGGCGATGAGGTTGACGTTGCTGTAAGGATTGGCGTCAGCAGTTTCAGAGGCAGGAGAGAAGTTTCCGCAAAACTTGTTGACATCCGTATGTCAAGCGAGCATGAAAATGAAATCCTTGACAATATAAGAATTTATGAAAAAGGCATCAGGGGAGAGGAACTTTCCGCGCAGGAGCTTCGCACAATCACTCCGCAGAGAGAAACTCTTAACGATGTTTACCGTTACATAAGAGCAAATGGCGGATTCAATGATGAGGCGGAGATGATGTATCACCGTCTTTCAGGCAGGCACAGTCTTGCTTCAATAATGACCGCAATTGACATTCTGGCGGAATTGAAAGTTGTTTCACTCAGACCGCAGGGAGCAAAATTGTCCGTTGCGCTTGTGCCTGATTGTGACAGATGTAATATTGATAATTCAAGGATATTGACTAATTTAAGACGCAGACTATCTCTGTGTGAGGGTGAATAATTATGGACCAGAAGTTATTTCTTGAAAATCTTGAAAAAAGATTTTTCAATAAAATTGAAAACACTGACAACACCTATGATGTTGCACTGATAAGAAAGGCGTATGACCTTGCGTATCATGCTCATATGGGTCAGTTGCGCTATTCGGGCGAGCCGTTTTTCAAGCATCCCGTTGAGGTTGCTGAAATTGTCGTTGACCTTGGAATGGATAATGAGTCCGTTGTGTCCGCACTTCTTCATGACGTTGTTGAGGACACTGACATCAAACTCGGCTACATCGCAAAAGAATTCGGCAAGGACGTTTCTCTGATTGTTGACGGTCTTACAAAACTTGGTAAAGTGCCGCTTTCAACAAAAGAGGAGCAACAGGCGGAGAATGTCAGAAAGATGCTTATCGCAATGTCAAATGACATCAGGGTAATCATCATCAAACTTGCTGACAGACTCAATAATATGAGAACTTTGCAGCATATGTCGCCGCAGAAACGCCTTGACAAGAGCGTTGAAACGCTTGAAATCTATGCACCGATTGCGCACCGTCTTGGTATCCGTGCCGTAAAGGAAGAACTTGAGGACCTTGCAATCAGAAACCTTGACCCCGTTGCATACAAGGAAGTTGAAACAATGCTCGCTGAAAAGGAGCAGTTGCAGGACGGATTTCTCACAAAGGTCAAGATGCAACTTGATGACAAAATCCGCCCCTATATTCCTGATGTTAAAATTGAAGGCAGAATCAAGAGCGTCCACGGAATTTATCGCAAAGCGTACGTCCACGGCAGGTCTTTTGATGAAATTTATGACATTTACGCAGTGCGGCTTATTGTGAATTCCGTCAGTGATTGTTACAATGCGCTCGGCCTTGTGCACGAAATGTACCGCACAATCCCCGGCAGATTCAAGGATTACATCTCAAACCCGAAACCGAATATGTATCAGTCCTTGCACACAACCGTTGTTGGCAGGGAGGGTATTCCGTTTGAGGTGCAGATAAGAACTTTTGAAATGCATCAGACTGCGGAACTTGGTATCGCGGCGCACTGGAAATACAAACTCGGTGTCAAGGGCTCTGACAAGTTTGAGGAAAGACTTGCGTGGGTGCGTCAGCTTCTTGACAGCCAGAATGAAGCGGATGACATTGAAGAAATTGTCCGCACAATCAAGAACGATATTATGTTTGAGGACGTTCTTGTCTTTACCCCGAAGGGCGATGTAATCACTCTGCCCGTAGGCTCAAACACAATTGACTTTGCTTACGCAATCCATTCCGCAGTTGGCAACCGTATGGTCGGCGCGAAGGTTGACGGCAGAATTGTGCCGATTGATTACGTAATCAAATCGGGTGAGATTATTGAAGTTCTCACAAGTTCACAGCAGGGCAAAGGCCCCAGCCGTGACTGGATCAAACTTGTTCACACTTCTCAGGCAAGAAACAAAATCCGTGCCTGGTTCAAAAAGGAAAAGCGTGAAGAAAATATTGAGCAGGGCAGAGAAGAGTATGAGCGTGAACTTCGCCGCAACAAGATGGTTCTTTCAAAAGAACGTGCGGAAGAGTTCAACCTTATGATTGCTGAAAAATATCATTACAAAACTGTTGATGATTTCTTTGCCGCAATCGGTTATGGCGGTATCTATCTTTCAAAGATTATGCCCCGCATCCGTGAGGATTTCAAAGCGTTTGTCAAGGCTAATGAGGCGGAAGAGCCAAACAGTCTTATTCAGCCGATGCCCAATTATTCTTCAAAGAATTCCCATGGTGTCATTGTTGAGGGCGTTGACGATTGCCTTGTCAAATTCCCGCGTTGTTGTAACCCGCTTCCGGGTGACAGCATCATCGGTTTCATCACAAGGGGCTACGGTGTGTCCGTGCATAAAATGGACTGCGTAAACGTGCCCAAGGGTGACGCAATGGCAAAACAGCAGGAGCGCTGGATTCCTGTGCGCTGGGATTCTGAAAGCCGTGAGCAGTACAGAGCAGGCCTTATGATTGTAACGGAAAACAATGTCGGTCAGTATGCGGAAACAATTACCGCACTTGCAAAACTCAATGTTGTCATTCACACAATCAACGCAAGAGAAACAAAGGATGGCAGAGCGATTATGACCGTTGCAATCACTGTCAATGGCTCGGAGCATCTTAAAAACGTACTTTCAAGGTTGTCCAAAGAGAAGGGCGTAATCTCCGTTGAAAGAACCGTAATGTAGGGGGATTATAGGATGAAAGCAGTTATTCAAAGGGTTTCGGGTGCGTCCGTAACCGTTGATAATGAACTTAAAGGCAGTGCGGAAAAGGGCTTTCTCGTGCTTCTCGGAGTTGAGAAAGGCGACGATTATGCCGATGCGGAGATTCTTGCCGCAAAGGTTGCAAACCTGCGCGTATTCAGTGATGAAAATGATAAGATGAATCTGTCAGTGCTTGACATAAACGGTGACATTCTTGTCATTTCAAACTTTACTCTCTGTGCTGACCATAAAAAAGGAAACAGACCGTCCTTCACGGGCGCGGCTGCTCCTGAAACGGCAAATATGCTTTATGAGTATTTTGTTGCAGAACTCAGACGTTGCGGAGTAAAGAGGGTTGAAAAAGGTGTATTCGGTGGCGATATGGCGGTAAATCTGCTCAATGACGGCCCCGTGACAATAATCCTTGACACAGCAACCTGGATAAAGAAGGAGAAATAATTATGATTATAAAACGTATTGTAGTTGGTATGATTGAAACAAATTGCTACATTCTGATTGATGAAGCAACGGGCAAGGCGGCAGTTGTTGACCCCGGATTTATGACTTCTTCACTTAAAAATGCAATCAATTCGCCTGAAATCAAAAGCGTTGATTACATCCTTCTGACCCACGGCCATTTTGATCATATTATGGGTGTTTATGAACTTAAAGAAATGACGGGCGCAAAAGTTGCAATTCATACAAATGATAAGAAATGCCTTGAAAGTGAGCGTGAAAGCCTTGCTTGTCAGGTTTTCCCCGGAAAGCAGAAGACTCTTTCATGTGATGTTGAATTGACTGACGGAATGGTTATCAACGTCGGCTCGCTTGAAGTAAAGGTTATGGCAACACCCGGCCACACAAAGGGCGGCTGCTGCTTTGTTGTCGGTGACACAATCTTTTCGGGTGACACACTTTTTGCAGGCTCAATCGGACGTTGCGATTTGCCGGGCGGAGATGTTATGACTTTGCTTAAAACTCTCCACAACATCAGCAAGACTATGACCGGCGATTACAGAGTCCTGCCGGGTCACGGTGAAGAAACAACGCTTGAATGTGAGCGTAGATATAATCCTTATTTCAGGGGATAGTTATGATTTTATACGTAAAAAATCACCCGTACTTGTACGAGTGTGAAAATCTTTGCAGGGTGTTTTTCCCTGACGAAACAATAAAGACCGTGACCGATGGCGATGGTGAGGACGCAATATCCGCTTTTACCGAGGTGCAGAAAACTGAGGACAAAACCACCGTCACCGCGCGTGTGTCCGCGTTTGACAAAACGAAAGAAGTGTCAATTCAGTTTGACAACGATGAGAGCGGATATGATGAGTGTTGTGAGCGCAAACTTGCCACAGCGCTTTTCACGGCGTTGCGTGAAGTTACGGGTTACACACCGCAGTGGGGACTTCTCACAGGTGTACGTCCCGCAAAACTGATGCATTCGCTTTCAAAAAAGTTTGGCGGTGACGATGAGGCGCAGAAGTTTTTTGAGTCGGAATTGCTTGTTTCTCCTGATAAGGCAAGGCTTGCACGTAAGGTTGCCGAGAGCGAAAACAACATAATCGCATTGTCGCAGGACAAGTCTTTCAGTCTTTACATTTCAATTCCTTTCTGCCCGACAAGATGCAGTTATTGCTCGTTTGTTTCAAGTTCAATGAAGTCTGCAAGCAAACTCATTCCGCAGTATGTTGAACTTCTCAAACGCGAGATTAAGGAAACAGCACAGATTGCAAATTCTCTTTCCTTGCGTCTTGAAAGCATCTATTTCGGCGGTGGCACACCCACAACTGTGTCAGCACAGCAACTCAAGGAATTGATTGACACAATTGAGGAGTGCTTTGACCTTTCCGATTTACGTGAATACACAATTGAGGCGGGCCGTCCTGACACACTGACAAGGGAGAAACTTGAAGTTATCAATAGCGGTATCAAAAAGCGAATCAGCATAAATCCGCAGACGATGAATGACGATGTGCTTAAAGTAATCGGCAGGGCGCACACAGCGCAGCAGGCGCTTGATATGTTCAATCTGTCGCGTGAAGTCGGCATCGGCAACATAAATATGGATATAATCGCGGGTCTGCCCAAAGACACGCTTGAAAGTTTTACGGCAACGCTTGACAAAATCTGCGCGCTGTCACCTGAGAGTATAACTGTGCATACTTTGGCATTAAAGAGATCGTCAACACTTGCGCAGGAGGACAGAAGTTTTCTCAGGGACAGTGAACTTGCGGCAAATATGCTCACCGTTGCGCAGGAGAAACTGTATGCAAACGGCTACGCGCCTTATTATATGTATCGTCAGAGCCGTATGGTCGGCAATCTTGAAAATGTCGGCTGGAGTAAGGCGGGCTATGAGTGCCTTTATAACGTGTTTATGATGGACGAAACCCACACAATTCTCTCTTGCGGTGCTGGTGCAGTGACAAAGTTGCGTGTGCCAAACGTAAATAAAATTGAACGTATTTTCAATTATAAATACCCGTTTGAATATGTGTCGGGTTTTGAAACAATACTTGAGCGTAAAAAACGAATCGCAGAGTTTTACGCGGAATTTAACTTGTAGGGGGTAATTTTATGTCAACAGTTGATAACGTATGGGATAACGTGAAAACGGTATTCGGTATGGCGGAGAAAAAGACCGCACAGGCGGTTGAGTTTTCAAAGAAGAAAATCAAGGAAAAGAAACTTGAGGACAAGATTGACGGTTTGTATAAAACTCTTGGCAAGATGTGCTATGCACAAAAGAAGAAGGGTGAGTCTCTGAATGACACGGATGTGAGCAAAATAATTGCTTCAATTGACGCTGCAAAAGATGAACTCAGACAACTTCGTGCGGATATGAATTCAATCCGTTATGATAAAGTCTGCCCCTCTTGCAAAGCGGGACTCAGAAAGGACGCAGAATTCTGCAGTAAATGCGGAGCAAAAGCTGAATAAAAAAACACACCGAAGAACAAAAGTTCTTCGGTGTTCTTTTTATTATATCAGTTTTCCTGCAAACTTCTCTTAAGGAATTCGCGGAGTCTTTCATTCTTCGGGTTTGTGAAGAATTCCTCAGGCGGTGCTTCTTCAACAATTCTGCCGTCAGCCATAAATACAACTCTGTCTGCAACGTCCCTTGCAAACGCCATCTCGTGAGTTACAACAATCATACCCATTCCGTCCTCTGCAAGTTGCTTCATAACGTTGAGTACTTCGCCTACGAGTTCGGGGTCAAGTGCACTTGTCGGCTCGTCAAAAAGCATAACCTTCGGCTCCATAGCGAGCGCTCTTGCAATTGCAACACGCTGCTGCTGACCGCCGGAGAGTTTTGACGGATAAGAATCCATTCTGTCAGCAAGACCAACGCGTGTGAGAAGTTCACGTGCTTTTGCTTCTGCTTCCTCTTTGGAAACGCCCTTAACGGTCATCGGTGCGAGCATTACGTTTTCAAGTGCAGTCTTGTGGGGGAAGAGATTGAATCTCTGGAAAACCATTCCCACGTTGAGAAGCACGTTTGTTGTTTCTGCCGCAGTGATATGAACCTTGTTTGCACCTCTTACACGGTCATCAATCATAACGTCATCAATCCAGATTTTACCGCTTGTGATGCTTTCAAGATGGTTGATGGAACGCAAGTAAGTTGATTTACCTGCACCGGATGAGCCAACGATACAAACAACTTCGCCTGCTTCAACGCTGAGGCTTACATCCTTGAGCACTTCAAGGTGACCGAAATTTTTACAGATGTTTTCTGTTTTGATTATAGCCATTTGTAAACCTCCTATTCGTAAATTGACAACTTCTTCTCAATCTTGTTGAAGATGATTGTGAAGATAGCGGTGATGATGAGATAGATAATCATAGCGGGGATATATACCATTGCACTTGCTGCGTTTGATGCAATCATCTTTGTCTGACATGTGAGGTCAACAAGGGAGATGATTGAAACGAGGGAGGTGTCTTTAAGCACCATTACAAACTCGTTACAAATCGGGGGAATCATTCTGCGGTAAGCCTGCGGAATGATGATGATACGCATCGCCTGACGGTATGTAAGACCGAGCGCTTTTGATGCTTCAAGCTGGCCCTTATCAATTGACTGGATAGCCGCACGGATGATTTCCGCGAGATAAGCGGCAACGTTGAGAGTAAAGGCAAGCAGGGCAACAACGAATCGGCTCTTTATATTTAATGCGGGAACAAGAAGCGGAAGTGTGTAGTAGAGGAAGAACAACTGCATAAGAAGCGGTGTTCCTCTGAAAAAGAAGATGTATGCGCCGCACACACCACTGAGTATTTTGTTTTTTGAGATTTTTCCTAATGCGAGGAATACTGCAAGGATAAGACCAAGAACAACGCACAGGAAGGAAAGGCTGAGTGTTACGCCGGTAGCCCTGAACAATGAGGGAAGCCAGCCCCAAATCTTTTCTAAAGTTTCCATTTTCTGCACTCCTAAAAATTCTTAAAACATAAACATTGGGTTGCCCGTAAAGACAACCCGATGTCATTAGTGATTTATGATGTTCAATTATTTCGCAACAACAATCTGCTGTCTGTTGGAAACGTACGGCTCAGTGAGAATGTACTTCTGCTGACGCTCTTCTGTGATGCTTACTGCGGACATGATGCAGTCAAACTCACCCTTTTCAAGAGCAGCGAAGATGCCGTCCCAAGCAGTGTTTACGAACTTAACTTCAAGACCAAGGAGTTCAGCAACAGCAGTTGCAACGTCGATATCGAAACCGATGTATGTTACGCCGTCATCTGCGAGGTATTCCATCGGAGGATAACCTACTTCAGCGCCAACTGTGAGAACGCCGTTTGTGATTGTCTTGATCTTTGCTGTGTCAATAACGGGTGCTTCTGTAACAGTTCTGAGACCTGCTGTGAAGTCGTTGCCGAAGTGCTTCTTAGCGATTTCAGCCATTTTGCCGTTGTAGTAAAGTGTGTCGATTGCAGCTTCAATAACTTCTGCAAGTTCTGTGGAGTTCTTGTTGAGACAGATGCCCATAGGCTCGCCTTCTGTGGACTCCCAAGCAATTTCAAACTTGTCAGCGTCAGAACCCATGTAGTAAGCAGCAACTACGCTGTCAACGAGAACTGCTTCAACTCTGCCGAGGGAAAGGTCATCAAAACACTGTGTAACTTTTTCGTAACGGTTTACTGTGATTGTCTTGCCGCCTTCGATAAGCTCTGTTACAAGGTCATCGGAAGTTGTTGCAATCTGAACTGCAACCTTGCAGCCGTCGAGGTCCTCAAGGGCCTTGATGTTTTTCTTTTCTGCTTCGCTGCCGCAACCGCAGAACAATGCAGCGCACATAATGAGTACGAGCATGAGGGAAAGAATCTTTTTCATAATTGATCGCTCCTGTTTCTTTATTTTTGATTTGACTTGATTCTATCACACTGAATTTCAAAAGTCAATAAGTTTTCATAAATTTTGCATAAATATGTACGAAAACACTATTTTATTGCATAAAATACATAATCGCTTGTATAAAATATCAACAGTTTTAATAAATATGCAGTATTTTTGCAAAAATATAAAGCCCCGACCGGTTAAGGTCAGGGCTGTTTTTTGTTGAGAGAATGATTATTTGATCATGCTTGCAACTTCATCAGCGAAGTTGTCAGCCTTCTTCTCAATGCCTTCGCCTCTTTCGAAACGGAAGAAGTTCTTAACAACGATTGTTGCGCCGATCTCCTTAGCAACAGAGTCAACCTGCTGCTGAACTGTAACGTCACCGTTCTTAACGAAAGCCTGCTCAACCAAGCAGTTCTCTTTGTAGTACTTAGCGATTCTGCCAAGAACCATCTTCTCAGCGATTGCAGCGGGCTTACCTTCGTTGATAGCCTGCTCTGTGAGAATTGCCTTCTCCTTCTCAACTGTTTCAGCCGGAACGGATGCTTTGTTGAGGAAGAGGGGGTTGATAGCAGCGATCTGCATTGCAACGTCCTTACCGAGTTCCTTGAAGGAAGGGTTAGCAGCAGCCTCGTCAGTTGTGTCAAACTCAACGAGAACGCCGATTCTACCGCCACCGTGAACGTAAGTAGCAGCGATGCCCTCAGTTCTTACGAAACGACGGATTTTGATGTTCTCACCGATTGTGAGGATCTTGTCCTGAAGGCTAGCGAGGACTGTCTCATCAGAGCCTGCGATTGTGCAGTTGAGGAGAGCGTCAACGTCAGCGGGGTTTGCAGCAACGATTGTCTTTGCAACGTCCTCTACGAAAGCGATGAACTTGTCGTTCTTTGCAACGAAGTCAGTCTCGGAGTTAACCTCAACGAGAACAGCAATCTTTGCAGCCTCATCGTTGTAAGCATAAACAACGCCTTCGGAAGCGATTCTTCCGGATTTTTTAGCAGCGGCAGCAAGACCTTTCTCTCTCAAGAAGTCAATAGCCTTTTCCATATCGCCGTCAGCAGCAGTGAGTGCCTTTTTGCAATCCATCATACCAACGCCGGTTCTTTCACGCAACATCTGTACGTCTTTTGCTGTAAATGCCATTTGGAATTCCTCCTATTATAAATAGTATAGTTATTAAAATTATTCAGCAGCGTCTTCAGCAGCCTCAGCTGTCTGCTCGCCCTGTCTGCCCTCGATAACAGCACTTGCCATTGCGCCTGCAATAAGTCTTACAGCGCGGATAGCGTCGTCGTTGCCGGGGATAACGTAGTCAACGTCATCGGGATCACAGTTTGTGTCAACGATAGCGATGATCGGAATACCGAGTTTGTGAGCCTCAGAAACAGCAATCTTCTCCTTGCGCGGGTCAACGATGAACATAGCGCCGGGGATGCTCTTCATTTCTGTGATACCGCCCATGAACTTCTCAAGTTTTTCCATCTCAAGCTTGAGTTTGATAACTTCCTTCTTGGGGAGGATATCAAATGTTCCGTCAGCTTCCATCTGCTTGAGCTGAGAGAATCTCTTGAGTCTTCTCTGGATTGTCTTGAAGTTTGTGAGCATACCGCCGAGCCAACGAGCGTTTACGAAGGGCATACCGCAACGGATAGCTTCTTCTTTAACGGAATCCTGAGCCTGCTTCTTTGTGCCGACAAAAAGGATGTCCTTGCCGCTTGCAGCGATTTCACGAATTGCGAGGTAAGCCTCGTCAAGTTTCTTGACCGTCTTCTGAAGGTCGATGATGTAAATACCGTTTCTTTCTGTGTAGATGTACTCAGACATCTTCGGGTTCCATCTTCTGGTCTGGTGTCCGAAATGAACGCCAGCTTCCAGAAGCTGTTTCATGGATACTACTCCCATGATTTTGCCTCCTTTTAGTTTTTATTTCCTCCGCTCGGGTCAACTTGACGGCAAACGTCTTTCTGACGCACCTACCGCCAATCACCAAACGTGCGAATTCCGAAATATTTTACCACAACGAAATACTAATTTCAATATTTTTTTGAATTTTTTTGAAAAAATTTTACGCATTTACTTCTGAATCTTCTTCACAGACCAGCACTCCGTTGTTGAAAACCCTGACTTCCTGCAATTTCTGAATGTGTAACGGTGCCTGTTCACTCTTCGGCGGGGGAGTCATATAGTCGCCGTAAACAACGGTGAGCATATTTTCCTTACCAATCGGCGCGGGAAATTCTCTGCCGCGGAGAGTGACGGTTGATGTGCCGTCAAACCATTCTTTCCTGTATCGTTTTGCAATGTTTTTGAATTGGTCATTTGAGATGAAACAGCAGTCACCCTTACCTTTTGAAATGAGAGAAACTTTGTCATACCATTTCATAATGCGTTTGATTGAGAAAAGTCTGCCAACGTTTGAAAGGACAAAAACTTTCATTTTCTCACCGAAAGTGTATTTTTTATAATCCGTCTTGTATCTGCGTGACATTGCAAAACCGTAAAGAGTTTTGAGCAATGCAAGTTGCAGTTTGTAGCGGAAACCGTCACACGCGTTGTCAAGCACAAACAAATCAAGCGCAACGCGGTTGTGATGATTGTTGTAATATTCATCTTCGGGCGTGGGGTTACGCATAAAACTTTCAACGTAAGTAATCTTGCTGATTGCGTCAAAGAAAGTCTTTTCAACGTGGGGGTTGACGTGTTCAAACCTTTCACCGAGTTCACTGTCAATCACCTGCATCAGTCGGTCATATTCACTGCGACGCAGGGCAATATCAACGTCATCATCCCACGGAATGAAATCACCGTGACGCACCGCACCGAGTAAAGTGCCCGCAATCAGATAATATTCAATATTGTGTTTTTTGCAAATTCTGTCAAGTTCACACAGCAGTTCAAAATCCGCATAGTGAACACCGTAAAGTAAATCTTTTCCCATTTATAACGTCCATCCTATACATATTATAAATAAGATAGCAAATGGTAAATTAAAAGTCAATACTTCTATAATTTTGTCACAAACAAGGGGATATAGATGAATAAATAATAAAAAACGGTATTGCTATTATTCTAAACTTGGAATATAATAATTACTACAAGGAAGTGGTTTGTAATGATAGCATATATGACAGCGCATGAAGCAGCGGTAAAATGGAATATATCTCATAGAAGAGTTTTAACCTTGTGTAAGGAGAATCGTATATCAAATGTTGCGATGTTGGGTAATATGTGGATTATACCAATTGATGCTCAAAAGCCAGAAGATGCACGCAGTTCAAGATACACTAAGATTGAAACAAAAACCATTAAACCTTTTTTGAAGTGGGCTGGTGGTAAGAGTCAACTACTTAAGGAAATGGAAAAGTATTATCCATTTTCTTTTAATGGTGAAATCACAAAATATGCAGAGCCTTTTGTAGGCGGTGGTGCAGTTTTGTTTGATATACTTAGTAAATATGATTTACAAGAGATTTATATCAGTGATATAAATGCGGAGTTGATTAATGCGTATTTAATTGTTAGAGATAGAGTTGATACGTTGATTGAAATGCTATATATTATGCAAAATGAATTTTTGCAATTAGATATGGATGCTCGAAAAGTTTATTATGTGAAAAAACGTGAACTTTTTAATGAGCTGAAGATAAATGTAGACGAGCTGAAAAACGTTGAAAAAGCAGCGTTAATGATATTTTTAAATAAAACATGTTTTAATGGGTTGTTTAGGGTAAATAAAAAGGGCTTGTTTAATGTCCCAATTGGCTCGTATAAAAATCCTATGATTTGTGATGAATCTAATCTTAGGATGGTATCAGAAAAGTTGCAGAAAGTTACGATTGTATGCGGTGATTATAAGCAATCCTGTGATTTTATCGATGAGCATACGTTTGTGTATTTTGATCCACCATATAGACCAATTACTGATACGTCAAGTTTTACAGCATACACAGAGACGGTATTTGCTGACGATGAACAACGTGAACTTGCAAAATTTGTAGATGAGATGAATAAAAAAGGCGCAAAAATAATAGTTAGCAATTCTGATCCAAAGAACGCTAATGCGGAGGATGATTTTTTCGATACAATTTATGCTGCATATAAAATAAAAAGAGTTGATGCGGTGAGAGCAATTAATTGTAATGGTGAATCAAGAGGAAAAATTAAGGAGTTACTTATCAGTAATTTTTAGGAGAGTGCATTTATGAGTAGAGATTTTAATGCTTGGTTATTAAGTTTCCGTGATAGTATCGCAGATTATGGATATTATATAGATTTTGAAAAAGTACATAGAAATGTGGACAGTATTAAAATCGAACTTAATATTTTAAATTCGCTAATTGGCTCAAGAAATATAGAGGATGATTTTGAAAAATTGATAATAAAATATCCTGAAATTCTAAAATGTATTCCTTTGCTTTTGGCGGTCAGAGCAAAAGAAATATATTGCCAAGATGAAAATGGTGGATATTTGTTTGATTTCAATTATGAAAATGTTTCGTTAATGGCTCAAGATGTTCGTGAAAAATATAAATATTTTATGAGAGAGACCGGATTGTTTGATTTACTAAAAAATCATATAGTAAATAATTTAGTTGATTATGCAACGGGTGTTGAAACTGGTCTCGACTCTAATGGACGTAAAAATCGTGGCGGTCATCTTATGGAGGACTTGGTTGAAAGTTTTATTCAAAAAGCAGGCTTTACTAAAGATAACAACTATTTTAAGGAAATGTATATCCATCAGATAACAGATAAATGGGGAATTGATTTATCAGCTATTTCTAATCAAGGGAAAATGGAAAAACGTTTTGATTTTGTAGTTAAAACAGATAATATGATTTATGGCATTGAAACCAATTTTTATGGAGGCGGCGGTAGTAAATTAAATGAAACTGCTCGCAGTTATAAAACTTTAGTGTTGGAAACGCAAGAAATCGATGGTTTTACATTTGTTTGGTTTACTGATGGTAAAGGTTGGACAAGTGCTCGTAATAATCTTGAAGAAACATTTGATGTTACACAACACATTTACAATATTAAAGATTTAGAAGATGGAGTGATTAGCGAGGTTTTCAGATAATGGCAAAGAAAATTACAAAATGGGAACCTGAAGATTTTGAGCTAGAAATGACTACACATTGGTCATTTCCAAAACGCGGTGACTGGGCAACTCATGATGCAAAGTGGCGTGGAAATTGGTCGCCGTATATTCCACGAAATATTTTACTTCGGTATTCACAAGAAAACGATTTGATTCTTGATCAGTTTGTCGGAGGTGGGACTACTCTTGTAGAAGCAAAGTTGTTGAATCGAAATATTATTGGTGTCGATGTGAACGATGCTGCTCTTGCTCGTTGCAAAGAAAAAACCTCTTTTGAGCATGAAGGTGCAAACGGGAAAATATACTTACACAAAGGCGATGCGAGAAATATTGATTTCATACCAGACAATAGTATTGATTTAATTTGTACTCATCCTCCGTATGCAGATATTATTCAATATAGTGAGGATATTCCAGAAGATTTGTCCTTGTTAAAAGTTAAGGATTTTTTGGAAGAGATGAAGAAAGTAGCATCCGAGAGTTATCGCGTTTTGAAGAAAGGAAAGTTCTGTGCGATTCTTATGGGTGATACTCGACAAAAAGGACATATGATCCCGATGTCATTTGATGTTATGAGGATTTTTGAAAACGCGGGTTTTAAGCTTAAAGAACTTGTTATTAAAGAACAGCATAATTGTAGAGCGACTGGGTATTGGAAAACTAATAGTGTGAAATATAATTTTCTGTTAATTGCTCATGAGTATTTATTTGTATTTAAGAAATAATTATAAGGATGAATTGTCAAACTAAGTGCAACACTTTTTGACATTTAATTCAAACAAATCAACTGGTTTTAAATAACCTAAAACTTTCTTGGGCCTGG
Organism: Acutalibacteraceae bacterium; assembly: GCA_045630445.1. Classification (GTDB taxonomy): domain Bacteria; phylum Bacillota; class Clostridia; order Oscillospirales; family Acutalibacteraceae; genus RGIG7273. The sequence goes on along the minus strand of JAZQTF010000086.1, from coordinate 50 downwards.
CGTTAATTAGCGCCAGGTTCTTTTTCAGTGTCAATGGGCTAACTCTTGAA
>JAZQTF010000085.1:0-21127 GCA_045630445.1 Acutalibacteraceae bacterium | reverse complement strand
GTCGCAGTTTCAAACAAACCCAGAAACGTTGAAGGCTCTTATATGCCGTGCTTTTTAGCAGGAGTTTCTGTGGCAAGGGGAATTGCGGCGGCTTTAGGTGTTCCCTGCTATTTTTTCTCACACCAGGAGGGGCATATTGCCGCAGCAATGTATTCTGCGGATAAGATGGATTTGCTCAACAAACGCTTTGTTGCGTTTCATCTGTCGGGCGGCACAACTGAGGCTTTGCTTGTTGAACGCGATTCGGGGGAGCATATTTTCAAAGCGGAAATCATCGCAAAATCTCTTGACCTTAAAGCGGGGCAGAGTGTTGACAGGATTGGCGTTATGCTCGGTCTTGATTTTCCGGCCGGTGCGGCGCTTGACCGTCTTGCGCAAAGTAGCGAAAAAGAGTATAAATTAAAGCCGTTTATGCGTGGTTGTGATTGCTCTTTTTCAGGTCTTGAAAACAAAGCGAAGGATCTTTTTGATAAAGGTGAGAAAAAGGAAGATATTGCAAAATACTGTTTTGATTACATCAAATATGCCCTTGACGGTATGACAAAGGCAATAATTGAGCAGTATGGACAGTTGCCGCTTTTATTTTCAGGCGGCGTAATGTCCAACACAATAATCAACAAATACATCACGGGTAAGTATAATGCGTTTTTTGCAACGCCCGTGTTTTCCAGTGATAATGCCGCAGGTATCGCAATTCTGGCGGCAGTAAGGAATGAGCACAATGATCAGTAAAGTGCCCGTTGTAATAACGGTTTCACAACTGAATATGTACGTAAAGTCAATTCTTGAAAGTGATGACAATCTTCGTATGGTTTATGTCTGTGGTGAGATTTCAAACTTCACCAATCATTACCGCACGGGGCATTGGTATATGTCGCTCAAAGATGAACAGTCACAGGTCAGGGCGGTTATGTTCAAAACTTCCTGCGCACGTGTGAAATTTATGCCCGAAAACGGTATGAAAGTTCTTGTCAGGGCAAGAGCGTCAGTGTTTGAGCGTGATGGTCAGTTTCAACTTTACATTGAGGATATGCAGCCTGACGGACTTGGTGCGCTTCATCTTGCTTATGAGCAACTTAAAGCAAAACTTGAAAAACGTGGTTACTTTGATCCTCTTCACAAAAAGCAGTTGCCTGATTTTCCGGACAGAATTGCTGTCATAACTTCTGAAACGGGTGCGGCAGTGCATGATATTTTGTCCGTACTTGCAAGACGATGCCCTACAAGCACAGTTGTTCTTTGTCCCGTACAGGTGCAGGGTGAAAACGCACCGATGCAGATTGTTGAGGCAATTGAAAAGGTGAATTCCTTATCCGCAGCCGATGTGATTATTCTCGGCAGGGGAGGCGGAAGTATTGAGGGTTTGGGGGCGTGTAACGATGGACGTGTGGCAACTGCAATTTATAATTCAGAAATTCCCATTGTGTCAGCGGTAGGTCATGAAACCGATTTCACAATTTCAGATTTTGTTGCCGATGTAAGAGCGGCAACTCCGTCGGTAGCGGCAGAAATCTGCTCGCCCGATTGTTTTGAACTTTGCAATTTTTACAGCCGATTTTTTGCAGCGCAGAGAGAAAATCTTCTCTCAATGATTGAAACTCAAAGGGCAACCATCAGACTTTACTCAATGTCAAACGTCCTGAAAGTTGCAACTGAGCGCATAAATTCAAAGCGTATTAAAGTCAGCGAATGTTCAAAAAATATAAACGCAAGTGTAAGCGGAACGCTTGAAAATGAGCGTTTCAGACTTGCTTCATTGAGTGCTACGCTCCACGCACTCAGCCCTCTTAAAACTCTTGCCAAGGGTTATGCGCTTGTCAGTGCAAAGGGCAGGATTATAAACACAGTCGATGCGGTCTGTGTCGGTGATGAACTTGAACTTAAACTCAATGATGGCGAACTTAAATGTAACGTTGCACAGATTGAAAAACGTGCTTGTACGGAAGGGGAGAGTGTGTAATGAAACCGAAGAATTATGAACAGGCAATGGCAAGAATTGAAGAAATAGTAAAAATTCTTGAGGACAGTGAACTGACAATTGATGAGTCTATGAAACTCTATGAAGAGGGCGTCAAACTTACCGCTTTCTGTAACAAATATCTTGATTGCGCAGAGCAGAAGATAATCAGACTCTCTGCACTTGAAAGTGATGGTGACGGAAACGATGAGTAATTTTAACCGGAAGTTTGATGAGTACAGAAAACTCATTGATGATTCCTTGATGAATTATCTTGATGCTCCCGATTTTGAAGAAAAAAGAGTATATGAAGCAATGGCTTACGCTTTTACCGGTGGTGGCAAACGTATCCGTCCGCTTCTTGCTCTTGAATTCTGCCGTCTGTGCGGTGGTAATGTTGTTGATGCTTTGCCGTTTGCGTGTGCGGTTGAGATGATTCATTGTTATTCCTTGGTGCATGATGATTTGCCCTGTATGGATGATGATGCACTCCGCAGAGGAAAGCCGTCCTGCCACGTTGCTTTTGGTGAAGCGTATGCGCTTCTTGCAGGTGACGGACTTCTTACTCTTGCATTTGAAACAATGCTTAAAAAGTATGATGACAGTGCAGTGTTACCGCAGAATGCCGCAAGGGCTGCACTTGAGCTTGCAAAGCAGGCGGGTCATTGCGGAATGATTGGCGGCCAGACTGTTGATATTGCTTCTGAAGGAAAGAGCATCAGTCTTGATACACTCAGGTTGATGCACTCTATGAAAACGGGAGCGTTGATTTCCGCCGCTTGTAAAATCGGCTGTATTGTCGCAGGTGCTGATGAAGAAAAAATTGCAAGCGCTGAAAACTATGCAAAGAATATCGGCCTTGCTTTCCAGATAACTGACGATGTGCTTGATGCAATCGGTGACACTGAGCAACTCGGCAAAACTGTCGGCAGTGATGAGTCAAAGAATAAAACAACTTTTGTAACTCTTCTCGGTGTTGAAAAATCCCTTGAAAAAGCGGATGAATTGACACAGATGGCAAAAGGAGAACTTAAAATCTTTGGTGAAGATAGTGAATTTTTATGCGAACTTGCAGACTATCTTGCAAAAAGAAATAAATAATAATTATATTTTATACATATAATATGCAAAATGGTTGAATATTGTATATTTCTGTGATAAAATATTTATTCAAGAAAAACGCAAAGGGTGATGTTTGATGGGTGACTACAAATTCTTAAATAAAATAAATTCCCCAAAAGATATAAAGACGCTTTCAACAAGTGAGCTTTATACCCTTTGTGATGAAATCCGCACTGAGCTTGTTGAAACTGTTTCAAAAAATGGCGGTCATCTTGCCCCTAATCTTGGCACAGTTGAACTTACAGTTGCGCTTCACAAGGTGTTTGATTCGCCCCGTGACCAGATTGTCTGGGACGTAGGGCATCAGTCCTATACGCACAAACTTCTGACGGGCAGATTTGACGGATTTTCAACAATTCGTCAGGAGGGCGGTATATCAGGTTTCTGCCGTCCTAAAGAGAATGAGCACGACATTATGTCGTCAGGCCATAGCAGTACGTCTATTTCATCTGCTTATGGTCTTGCAAAGGCAAACACAATTCTCGGTTATAATGACCGTTACAGTATTGCTGTTATCGGTGACGGTGCTCTGACTGGCGGACTTGCTTATGAGGGACTCAATAATGCAGGCAAAAGCAATGACAATCTCATAATCGTGCTCAACGATAATAAGATGTCAATTTCCAAAAATGTTGGTGCAATCTCGCGTCACCTTAGTGTGTTGCGTTCAAAGCCCTCGTATTATAAATTCAAATCCGATACCGAGAATTTCCTCAATAAGATTCCGCTTATCGGTAAAGGTCTCAGTTGGTTTATCGCGGCAATCAAATCAGGATTCCGTCGCATTTTCTATCGTAAGACGATTTTTGAAGATATGGGATTTATCTATCTTGGCCCGATTGATGGTCACGATGTTGAGCTTGTCAGTGAAGTGCTTGAAAGTGCAAAGGACCGTAAACGTCCCGTAATTGTTCATGTCAACACTGTCAAGGGTAAGGGTTATTCCTATGCGGAGGACAATCCAAGGGACTTCCACGGCATTTCACCGTTTGATATTGAAACGGGTGATTGTGGCAAGGGCAAAGCAAACTACTCCGAAACATTCGGCAATATTCTCTGTGATATCGCAAAGGACGATTCAAGAGTCTGTGCGGTTACAGCCGCAATGACAAGCGGCACGGGACTTATCGGGTTTTCCGAGCAGTATAAGGACCGATTCTTTGACGTAGGTATTGCGGAAGGACATGCTGTAACTTTTGCTTCAGGTCTTTCAAGAAACGGTCTTGTGCCGGTTGTTGCGCTTTATTCAACTTTTTTACAGCGTGCGTATGACCAGTTGATGCACGATGCATCAATGCAGGATCTTAAAATGGTAATTGCGATTGACAGAGCGGGATTTGTCGGAGAGGATGGCGAAAGTCATCACGGTGTGTTTGACACATCTTTCCTTAACGCAGTGCCAAAAATGACAGTTTATTCTCCGTCAAGTTACGAGGAGCTGGAACTTCATTTAAGAGCATCGATTTACAGTAACGATGGTCTGTGTGCGGTGCGTTATCCGCGCGGAGGTGAACTTGGTCTGCCGCAGGATTACGTTGCTACAAATGCCGCTTACACAGTTTACGGTGATGAAAGTGCAGACATTGCAATCGTTACTTTCGGCAGGTTGTTTTCGCACGCCTGCAAAGCGATGATGGAACTTAAATTGCGTAATATCAATGTTAAAATAATCAAACTCAACCGAATCAGACCCATTGACGCCGGCGCTGTAAAATCAGTGCTTGATTGTAAAAATGTTTTCTTCTTTGAAGAGGGCGTAAAGTTCGGCTCGGTTGGCAGTAATTTTGCATCAATGCTTTTTGAAAACAGTTTTAAGGGTGGCTATAAATTGTCCGCAATCGGTGATGATTTTGTCGGACAAGCAACTATGGCATCACTTCTCAATCGTTTCGGTCTTGATGCTGATGGTATGATAAATACGGTTTCTTCAACCGTCAAATAATTTTATTCCGAGAGGGTAATCTGATGGCAGAAAAAAAGAGACTCGACGTTGCAGTTTTTGAACTTGGTCTTGCTGAAAGTCGTGAAAAGGCAAAAGCAATGATTATGTCGGGGCAGATTTACGTTGACAATCAAAAAGCGGATAAAGTCGGTATGACAGTCAAAGATGACAGTGTTATTGAATTGCGTGGCAAAAAGATGACCTATGTCAGTCGCGGCGGATATAAACTTGAAAAAGCGATGAACAGTTTTGGACTTACGCTTGATGGCTTTATCTGTATGGATGTTGGTGCGTCAACCGGTGGTTTTACTGATTGTATGCTCAGAAATGGTGCAGTCAGAGTTTATGCTATTGATGTTGGCTATGGTCAGCTTGCGTGGTCGCTGAGAAGTGACGATAGGGTAGTCAATCTTGAACGTACCAATTTCCGTTACGTGACGGATGAGCAAGTGCCTGACAAGATTGATTTTGCAAGCGTTGATGTTTCATTTATTTCACTTGATAAAATTCTTCCCGTGTTGTTTCAACTTCTTGGCGATGATGCAAGAGCGGTCTGCCTTGTAAAACCGCAGTTTGAAGCGGGGCGTGAATTCGTTGGCAAAAAGGGCGTTGTGCGTGAAAAGTCAACTCATGCGGCAGTAATCCGTAAGGCAACCGAAAACGCTGCAAATAACGGCTTTGAAGTGCTTGGACTTGATTATTCACCAATCAAAGGCCCTGAAGGAAACATAGAGTTTCTTATGTACATAACAAAAGGTAAATCGGATTTTGTTTTTGATGATAATTACATCGTGGGTCTGGTTGATGATGCCCATAATTCTCTTGATAAAGGAGAAAACAAATAATGATTTTTGCAGTAATGCCGAATGAAACAAAGAAAAATGCTCTTAACGTTGCGCAGACAGTCATTGATTACCTTGTGCTTTTCGGCGCACAGGCAATGGTTTTCGGTGATTATGTCGGAAAGTTGCATGGTGAGGGCGTGACCTTCGCAAACAGTGACGATGAACTTCAGAAATGCGAAGCGATAATATGCGTTGGCGGTGACGGCACAATTATCCATGCCGCAAAAAAAGGCCTTGCTTACGGCAAACCCGTGCTTGGCATCAATGCGGGCCGTCTTGGTTTTATGGCTGGACTTGAAAATAATGAGTGCCATCTTCTCAAAAATCTCATTGACGGCAACTATAATGTTGAAAAACGAATGATGTTGCAGGTTGACATTGTCCGTGACGATGAAACGGTATTTTCCGATATTTCTCTCATCGATGCGGTTGTTTCAAGAGGCTCGCTTTCAAGAGTGTGCAGTATCAACGCTTTCTGCAACGGCACACTTGTCAGCACTTATCTTACAGATGGTATAATTGTTTCCACTCAGACCGGCTCAACTGCTTATTCCTTGTCAGCAGGTGGTCCGATTGTTGACCCGCGTATTGAGTGCTTGCTGATGACACCAATCTGTCCTCATTCCTTGTCCGCGCGTACTGTAATTTTCCGTCCCGATGCGGAGATTACAATTATGGAAACGCAGGACAATGATACTGAACTTTACCTCACAATTGATGGTGAAGAAGCGGTAAGGATAAATAAAGGTGAAAAAGTTACTGTAAAAAAATCCAGTTGTTATGCAGGATTTATAAGAATAAAATCGGAAGATTTTTATGACGTCCTTAAAAGAAAATTTGACAGTGATAAATAAAAGGAGTGATTGCTGTGAAAAGCAACAGAAAAGCCAAGGTTGTTGAAATTATTGAAACTTGTGATATAGAAAATCAGGAAGAACTTCTTTGTAAACTCAAAGAAGAAGGATTCAATGTCACTCAGGCAACCGTTTCAAGAGACATTAAAGAACTTCGCATTATCAAGCGTCTTGGTGCAAATGGCAAGTATAAGTATTGTCTGCCTGAAAAGGACAGAAATGATTTTGCTTCCAAATTTACGGCAATTCTTTCAAGTTCCGTTGTCAGCACTGATTACGCAAACAACATCGCCGTTGTAAAGTGTTATTCAGGTATGGCTCAGGGTGCGTGCGCCGCTATTGATGCGATGCATTGGGACGGTCTTATTGGCACAATTGCGGGTGACGACATTATTTTTGCACTCTTCCGTAGCGAAGAGCAGGCAATGAAAATGATAAATGATTTGAAAAAATATTAGTATTCGGAGAAGTGTATGCTTTCTAATCTTGTTATTGAAAACATAGCGGTAATTGAACGTGCAGAGATTGATTTTGAGCGTGGTATGGGCGTTTTTACCGGTGAAACAGGTGCAGGTAAGTCTATTATCATAGATTCTATCTACGCCGTTCTTGGGCAACGTACTTCAAGGGATCTTATCAGAAGTGGCAGCAGCAGTGCGTTTGTCAGTGCTTTGTTTACAAACGTTTCTTCTCAGGTGAAAAAACAACTTGAAGAAATCGGTATTGATTGTGACGGAGACGAAGTGTTGATTCAGCGTAAACTTACCATTGATGGCAAGAATAATTGCCGCATAAATGGTCAGGTTGCAACTCTGTCAATGATAAAGGAGATTTCTCCGTTGCTTGTCAATATCTATGGCCAGCACGATGAGCAGTCGCTTCTTAATTCTGCGGCTCACAAAGGCTTTATTGACAGTTTCGGAATGCTTGACGATTCAATTGAAAAATATCGTCAGTCATACAAAAAATTAAAAGCACTGCGTAAACAGATAAAATCACTCAATATGGATGAGGAAAGCCGTGAGCGCAGAATTGAACTGTTACAGTATCAGATTGATGAACTTCAGAAAGCGGATATAAAAGTAGGTGAGCGTGAGTCGCTTACTGAAAAAGCAAGGATATATGCAAATGCGGGCAAGATGATTGCAAAACTAAATTCTGCGTATCGTGCAATCAAAGGTGAAGTTTCCGCAACTTCATTCCTGTCCGATGCAACGCGTGATATAGGCAGTATTTCAGGTCAGACTGAAAGGTTGCAAAAGGTTGATGCAGAGCTTAATGATTTGTATTATCGCCTTGAAAATTGCAGTGATGAGATAAGAGAGATTATTTCAACTCTTGACTTTAATGAGCAAGATGTGGATAATATTGAAAGCAGACTTGAACTTCTTTCAAAACTCAGTTCAAAGTATGGCGCAACTGAGCAGGATATGCTTGATTATCTTGCAAATGCAGAAAAGGAACTTGATTCAATTATGAATTCCCATCAGCGTGCGCAGGAGTTGAGTGAGGAGTATGAGCAGCTCAGAGCGGAAACGGAAAGGCTTGCTTTTGAACTTTCTGCTGACCGTGAGGGTGCGGGCAAACTGCTTTGTCAGAAGATAAAGAATGAACTTCAATTCCTTGATATGCCAAATGTTGATTTTTACGTCAGCAATACAACGGGCAATTTCACACCTGATGGCATTGATAACATTGAGTTTTTGATTTCAACAAATATGGGAGAAACACCGAAACCCTTGTCAAAGATTGCAAGTGGCGGTGAACTTTCAAGAATAATGTTGGCAATAAAAAATGTGCTGGTGGAACATGACAGTGTTGATACCTTGATTTTTGATGAGGTTGATGCCGGTGTAAGCGGCCGTGCAGCGCAGAAGATTGGTCTTAAACTTCAGGAACTTGCGTCTCACAGACAGGTTCTTTGCGTAACCCATCTGTCACAGATAGCCGCGTTTGCGGATTTCCACCTCCTGATTGAAAAACAAGTCAGGGATATGAGAACGTACACAACCGTCAGACCTCTTGATTTTGAGGGCAGAAAGCGCGAAATCGCAAGAATTCTGGGCGGTATGAATATAACAGAATTAATGCTGGAAAACGCAGAGGAAATTCTGCGCAGCAGTAATAAAAAATGGAGGAATCAGTAATGAGTGTATTTGAGGAACTTAAAGCGAGGGGTATGATTGCCCAGCTTACAAACGAGGAGAAGATTAAAGAACTTCTTGAAACAAAAGAGAAAGTGCATTTCTATATCGGCTTTGACCCCACAGCAGACAGCCTTCACGTTGGTCACTTTGTTCAGGTAATGGTAATGTCCCACTTGCAGAAAGCGGGCCATGTGCCGATTGCTTTGTTTGGCGGTGGAACAGGTATGATCGGTGACCCGCCAGGCAAAACCGATATGAGAAAAATGCTTACAAAAGAAGACATTGATCATAATATTGAGTGCTTCAAGAAGCAGATGTCAAGACTTGTTGACTTCTCTGACGGCAAGGCTCTTATGGTAAACAATGGCGATTGGCTTCTCAATCTTAACTACATCAACTTTATGCGTGAAATCGGTGTTCATTTCTCCGTTAACAGAATGCTTGCTGCTGAGTGCTACAAGCAGAGATTGGAGAGAGGACTTTCGTTCTTTGAAATGAACTATATGATTATGCAGAGTTACGACTTCCTCGTGCTTAACAGAAAGTATAATTGTGTGCTTGAACTTGGTGGTGACGATCAGTGGAGCAACATCATCGGTGGTGTTGAACTCATCCGCAGAACTGAGCAGAAGGAAGCGTACGGTATGACATTTGCTCTCTTGCAGACAAGTGACGGCAGAAAGATGGGCAAGACTGAGAAGGGTGCAGTATGGCTTGACCCCAATAAAACAAGTCCTTACGATTTCTATCAGTATTGGAGAAACGTTGACGATGCTGACGTAATCCGTTGCCTTAAAATGCTTACTTTCGTACCCGTTGATGAGATTAAGCAGTATGAGTCATTGCAGGGCAGTGAACTCAACAAAGTCAAGGCATTGCTTGCTTATGAGGTTACAAAACTCATTCACGGTCAGGAAGAAGCAGATAAGGCTCAGGCTGCTGCAAAGGCTATTTTTGAGGCTGGCACAAATACTGACAATATGCCCACAACAGAGATTGCAAAGGCTGACTTCGCAGAGGATGGCATTTCAATTCTTGACGTGCTTACAATGACTAAACTTCTTCCCTCAAAGAGTGAAGCAAGAAGACTCGTTGAGCAGGGCGGCGTTGCAGTGAATGACAAGAAAGTTGAGGGCGTGAATACTAAACTCACACCTGACGATTTTGCTGACGGCTATGCAATCATCAAAAAGGGTAAGAAAGTTTACCATAAAGTAGTTATTAAGTAATAAATCTCTATAATAATCAACGGCGTAATCTTAACCGATTACGCCGTTTTTTTACATATTTTTCTAAAAAACATAATGAGAAATATTGACAACAATTAGTACGCGTACTATAATTAAGTTGACGTTTCAACAAATTAAAAAACGGGGAGGCAGTTGAATGGCAAGAATCAACAGATGTGAGTTGACAAAACTTGAAATCATTCGCGTAGCAACCAAGAATTTTTTAGAAAACGGATACACAAAAACTCAGGTCAGGGCAATTGCAAAGGAACTTAATATGAGTCCAGGCAATCTTACTTTTCATTATCCTACAAAGGAGTATATGCTTGCTGAACTTGTGAGTTTGTTGTGTAAGTTTCAGTGGAAACTTATGAAGGAAGAAACGCAATTTGCCCGTAATTCAATTATGGCGTTGTGTCTTGAACTTGCAACAATGGCTGCAACTTGTGATGCTGACGAGTCATCAAGGGACTTTTTTGTTTCAGCGTACACAAATCCTGTCTGCCTTTCAATAATCAGAAAAAATGATACAGAACGTGCAAAAGTGATTTTTCATGAGTATTGTCACACATGGAGTGATGAAAAATATATTCAGACGGAAATACTCGTCTCAGGTATTGAGTTTGCAACGTTTATGTCTGCTGGCGAACCCGTATCGCTTGAAACGCGTATCAAGGGTGCGTTGAACAGTATTCTTGCTCTTTACAATGTGCCGAAAGAAGTGCGTAAAGAGGAAATAACAAACGTGCTTGCTATGGATTACAAAGACCTTGGGCAAAAGGTTCTCCAATATTTCAAAACATATGTGGATGAGTCCAACGAGCAAGCGATGCTTTCTTTGCTCAAAGGGTAAATAAAAAGTTTTGCAACAGGAGGGGACTATAATGAAAAATAAAATATCAGTAAAAAGATTTTTGTCTCTGATGCTCAGCGTTATTCTGGCAGTTTCCTGTCTGCCGATGACCGTATTTGCGCAGCAGAGCGGTGAAAATACATATTTTAATCGTGTTGCGGATAACAACACCCTTGACGGATGGAAGAAGTATTTTGATCTTGAAAATCTTGACACTACAAATGTCGGTGGTGTGTGGACTGATAAATCGGTTGTTATCGATCCGTCAGTTCTCAATAATGAAGATATAACAATGCTGAATGGGGACAAGAATTTTCTTACCGTTTTGTCAGCACTTGCAACAAATAAGGAAGTTGTAGGTTATTCAACAATTCCAACTGACACAGTAATCATTCTTGACCTTTCAAACTCAATGTCTGAAAGTAATGTCCGTCAGCTTGTTGCGGCGACAAACGCTGCAATCAGAACTCTCAATGAAACAAATAACAACAACCGCGTTGGTGTTGTTCTCTATTCAGGTAGCAGTTCAAACAGGTCTTATTCCAACGCAGTGACAAGGCTTATGCCGATTGACAGATATTCAACATCGGATTCTGACGGTAATTATATCGTTTACCGCAATGGTGTTGTGTCCGTTGACAGTGATGTAAGTGCATCAAAATCAAACGTAACATTCGGGCAGAAAGCCCACGGTGGCGCAACCTATATTCAGGCAGGTCTCTGGGAAGCGTGGAAAATGTTCAGTGAAGTGCCTGATTCTGAAATAGTAATCGGTGAGGATAACTGGCAGAGTGGCGAGTATCGTATGCCTATTGTTGTCCTTATGTCTGATGGTGCTCCCACTCTTGGTGCATCAAAATTCTATGATGTAGAAAATTCTTCCTACGGCTCAGGTTATCAGACAACTTACGGCGCAGACGTTGGTAACGGTAATGATTCCTCAATTACCGCAGGTCAGGGATTCCTTGTCCAGCTTACCGCGTCTTATATCAAAAATCGTATTGAAAACAAATATCAGGTAAATTCTGAAAACGGCACGGGCAGAAGCCTTTTCTACACACTCGGCTTTAACATTTCAGCCGATAATAATCCCGATTCAGTTTCATCGGGTGACGTCGCTTACAGCGTATTGAATCCCGATGATTCAACAATAACTGACGCTCTCTGGCAGACTTATAACGATCCCGTTACAACCAATATGCAGGTGCAGGTAAAAAGCCGCAGCTCTTACGGCTCCTCATATATGAATGTGAGCGTTACAAAGAATTCCTACGCAACGGATAAATCTTACGTTGATGAGTATTTCTCCGCAACAACGGGCAATCTTACTCAGACGTTTGAGGATATCGTTGAAGAAATTGTAATTCAGTCGCGTTATTATCCTACTCATCTTGAGGGCGGAAGTCCTGATTTTTCAGGATACGTTGAGTTTACTGATGTACTCGGTGAGTATATGGAAGTAAAGCAGGTCAATGGTATTCTTTTTGGTAACACATTGTTTGATGGTCGTATGATGGCGTCAAAACTTGCCGATTCATCAATGAGTGGACTTGGCACACCCGAAAGCCCGACGACACTCGGCGATGAATTTATCAGAGCGGTCAAAACAAGGCTCAATATTGCTGACACTGCAACCGCACAGCAACTTGTTAAATCCGCTTATGATTCAGGTCAGTTGTGTTACGTAACCGATGAAAACGGTGATGTTGTCAGATGGTCAAACTATATTGGTTGGTACGCAACAAAGGATGGCAAATTCATCGGTCACTGGGATGAAAACTCAAATGAAGAAGCACCCATTAACGCGGTATATAAAATCAGATCCTATGGTTTCCTTGGTGAAACAGTCGGCAGTATCAAAAACTCCGATATGATGTATATGTCCGTGCAGGTTAAGACGGATATTACAACAGGACTTCAGAGTGTGTCCTGGAAAATTCCCGCTGCACTTGTGCCGATGATAACTTATATGATTTCTCTTGACGGCATAAACGTTGATATGGCAACAAACGTTCGTGTATCGGTTAAAAACAAGGATGAAGTTTCACCAATCAGACTTGTTTTTGAAACTGGTCTGCGTTCTGACCTCAATGAGTTCAATATCACAAAAATAACAGATGCTGAGCATATTGCAGCCGATGGCGTCACAAGAGTTTTCTGGAATAACTATTTTGATATTGATGCAGAAACGCATGATGAGCATCTTACAACAAACGCAGAATTTACTCCAAACAAAGAAAATGAGCGTTTCTATTTCTCGTTTGATTCTGCAGTACATAAGAAAGTCGGTAATTCTTACGTTCTTGTAGGACGTGATGAAGTGCTTGATGAAAACGGTGAGTATTATCATCGTCGTTATATCTTCAGAGATGGCGAAGATAAGCCGATTTTTCTTTACGAAAAGATTTCCGCAACTTCAATCAGGGTTGCAAAAGAAAATGGCTGGCAGGAAGACTTCAAAACTCTTGACAATCAGCGTGGCGCGTGGGTAGTGCCGAAAGGAACTCCCGCACGTGAACTGCAGATGTATGATGAAGAAAAAACTGTCAATGCGTCAAATTCCGCATGGATGGTTTTTCACCCCTATATTACCGAATCCAACAATATCGTTTACGTTGATATGAACCTTGGTAACAATGGTTTGCTCAGCGTAACTCCCGCAACGGGAATCAAGATTTCCAAGACGGTAGATATATTCGAAACAGGCACGTCAGATGTGTTCAGATTCCGTGTTACAGCATCTGTGAGCGGAAGTTTTGACAGCTGGATAACAGACCTTGACAAGACACCTGCAGGTGAGCCTGCAACTGCAACTTTCGTCAACGGAGTCTATGAGTTTGAACTTCGTAAGGACCAGACATTCTGGCTCAATGACCTTCCCGCAGGTACGGAATATATTGTTGAGGAAATCTCTGACAATTCTGATTATAAAATAAAATCCGTACACGTAAACGGTCAGTCAACCGGTGTTGTTGCAAATGGCACAGTTGCCCGTTATTATATTGACGATATTGATTTTGTAAACACTGCTGTTGGTGAGGGTGACCTTGTTATCACAAAGCAGGTAGTTGATAAAAACGGCAATATCATTGACGTAAATGATGATATTGAGTTTACAATGGAAGTTGTACTGACAACTCCTGATAATGAATTCGTAACGGGTACTTTTGATTCGTCAGCCGGAGCGGTAACAATCGCACAGGATGGCAAACTCACCGTTAAACTTTCGGATGGTGAATCTTTCGTTATCCGTGGTATTCCTGAAGAAACGAATTATACCGTAACAGAAATTGATGTGCCGAAAGGATTTAATTTCAATTCTGAAAAAAGTCAGGTCAGCGGCGTTATTGATGCCACCGCAAATGACCAGGCAGTGATAGTCAACACTTATGCGCCAAGCGGTATAAACGGCTCCGATGTCTATGTGCTTGTCACAAAGGAAATCAGCGGTAACCGCACACAGTGGCTTGATGGTGAGAGTTACACATTTGTGCTTGAAGAAATCGGACGAGCAGACAGAGTTATTGCAACGCGTACAATAAGCAGTAACGACTCAAACAAAAACTTCATTTATGCTCTCACTGCTGAGCAATATTTTGAAGCGGGTACTTATTACTATCGTATCACTGAGCGCAGTGGCAATCAGGGAGGCATCATTTATGACACCGCGGAAAGACGTTTCTCCGTTGTTGTTGCCGATGCCGATATGGATGGTGACCTTGAAATTGTTTCCGTAAATAACAGGATGAATACTGTTGTTACTGACCAATGGGTTGTAACCGCTGCATTCAATAATGTTTATATGCCCACCGGTTCTGCAACCGCAACAATTAACATTCAGAAAGAAATAGTAGGTAATCACCATCTGAGCGGCTATCAGTTTGTGCTTTATGATGCTGACCCGTCAATTGATGCTTCTGCAAATGAAATCATAAAGTCAACCATTACCGATGCTTATGGAAACGCAGAGATTACGCTTAATTATTCTTCCGCAGACATAGGCTCAACTTATACTTATTACCTTGCCGAAGTAAATCGCGGCGAAACAATCAATAATATCAGATATTCTCAGGTTGTTTACAAAGTAACCGTGACTGTTGTGGATAACCTTGACGGTACAATATCCGCAGATACAGTTATTTATGATTTGCCGTCAGGCGTAAGCAATCCTGTTTTCGTCAATGAATATGTCCCGTCACAGTCTGACTTTGTCACAATTTCAGGTAAGAAAGAAATCGTTGGTGACCGTGTGCTGAATGCGGGTGAGTTTGAATTTGGAATCACCGCTTTGAGAGATGATTCACCGATGCCTGATTCGTTAACTGTCAGAAATGAGGCAGATGGCTCATTCTCTTTCCCATCAATTGAATTCAGTGATGAGAATAAAGGCAATACTTATCAGTATCTGATTTATGAAATCAGTGACATAACAATAGGCGGTTTTACTTATGATATGACTGTTTACACTGTGACCGTTGTTGTTTCTGATAATGGTGACAACACAATAACCGCAGCCGTCACAATATCTGATGGTGAGAATGCGGTTGACAATATCAGATTTGTAAACGTTTATGATGCAAAGGATGCGCAGGTTAAACTTGAAGGTACAAAGATTCTTACGGGTAAAACGCTTCGTGATGGTGAGTTTGAATTTGTCATCCGTGCGTTAACTCCTGACGCGCCGATGCCCGACAGTGCAATCGTAACAAATACCGCTGACAGCAAATTCAGTTTTGGAAATATTGTTTTCAGCAAAGCGGGCACTTACGTTTATGAAATCACCGAAAAGGATGGCGGAGTCAGCCAGTATAATTATGATAAGTCTGTTTATATTGTAACGATTAAAGTTACTGATAATTCTCAGGGTGTTCTTTCCGCTAAAACTGAACTTACCAAGAATAACATGGACTCTGCTGAAATTGTTTTCCGTAACAGTTTCATCTTCACAGCAATTTCCTGTGATGTTTATGAAAACTTCGGCGGTAAAAAGATTCTCACCGGACGTGAGCTTCA
Source organism: Acutalibacteraceae bacterium (assembly GCA_045630445.1). Taxonomy (GTDB): domain Bacteria; phylum Bacillota; class Clostridia; order Oscillospirales; family Acutalibacteraceae; genus RGIG7273. The sequence goes on along the minus strand of JAZQTF010000085.1, from coordinate 5,165 downwards.
GGCGGAAGAATTTGAGTTTATGCTTATCAACGCAAGGACAGGCGAGCAGATTGGCGAAACTGTGAGAAACGATGCTGATGGTGAGTTTGTATTGCCCAATGTATCGCTTAATGTTGAGGGTATATATCACTTCAAGATTGTTGAGGTTGCTGGTGATGATAAGGGTATAACTTATGATACGTCATCATTCCACATCCGTATTGAAGTTGCTCAGGACAGAAATGGCGCGCTTACAGTGGTTGACAGACAACTTTACAAAGGTGTTGTCTCAAAGCAGGAAGTTGACGGTGTGCTTACTGAAGTCACAACTTATGAGAATATAACTGTTGGCGGTGCGATTGAATTCAACAATGCTTACAAAGCGGAGTTGACAACAGTCTCTGTCAGCGGCACAAAACTTCTTGATGGCAGACAACTCCTTGACGGAGAGTTTACATTCGGACTTTACGATTCTGAAAATGTAATGCTTGAAACTGTAACAAATGATGCTGATGGTAATTTCACTTTCTCTGATATTCCTGTTTATGATGTTGGTGAGTATTCCTACATCGTCCGTGAAATTGCAGGAGATGATGAAAATATCGTCTATGATGACGCAGAATACACAGTTGTAGTGTCTGTCACTGATAACTTTGACGGCACATTAAACGCTGAATATACCTGCGTTAAAGGCGGAGAAAACGTTGATTCATTAGTGTTCAGAAATGTTTATAATGCAGATGCCCCGGACACAGGCGACAATTCAGACATTTATCTCTGGATTGCGCTCTGGCTCGCAAGCGGTGCAGTGTTGCTCTCGTTTGTTGTCTGTGACAAAAGACGCAGAATAACTGAAACCAAAGCATAATGAAGCATAATAAAAAGACGGTAGTGAGTAAAATCACTACCGTCTTTATTGTTTTAGATTGAACGTTTTGCAAGAAGTTTATCAAACGGTTTGTTCAATAGTTTCAGTATGTATGAACATACAATGCAGATTGCAAGCATCAGTATCAGAATCAGAATCGGATATTTTGCTATGAAAACAAAATTATTGAACGGATGCAGATAGAAGAACATATGAACCAACCAGATGTTTGTTGAGTGGTCACCAAGGAATTCAAACGTCTTGTTTATGAATTTCGGCTTTTGCCAGAAGTTAAATCCGATGATCAATGCGATGGCAAAGAATACGCTGAAATATAGGGGTTTTAAAACAATGTGAACGACAAAACATCCAACTGTTATGATTGCGAACACAATGAATGAAACGAAGCGTTTTGCCTTGAATTTGTCTTTGATAAGTGTAAAGACATCGTGTTTGCAAAATATCATTCCTAAAATATACGGGAATAATGATGTTCCGAAGCGACCAATAACGTCAACGCACCAATCTATCAGTGAAATGTTTGTCACAAAACCGCTGAATCTTAAAAGATATGATCCCGTATATAATATAAAGGTTACACCTGTTAGTACAATGAAATTCATCTTTTTTGTAACCTTGTAAAGTATGGATGATAACAGAATGAAGATTATATATGTTTTGACAAACCACCAAGCTCCATTGTATGTGTTAAGTATTGTAAAGAAATTTCCAAGGAAAATAGGTAAGGATTTAGGAACGGGCTGTGAGTGAATTGCAAGACCGGCGATTGAAATAATAATGACAATCAGCCAGTAGTTTATCATAAACGGGAGTAAACGTCTGACGTTGTTTTTCAGCAAGTTGTTCTCATCCTTCTTGCCTGACAAAAAGTGGGAATATCCCATGCAGAAACAATATGTGGGTACAGTCGCATCAGCAAGAAGTCCCAGATAATACACAAACGGATTTCCACCGATGTAAAGCAGGGGAGTGTAAGGTAAATCGCTTAATCTTTGAAAAAGGTGTAGTATTACCATGCACAAAATTGCAAGACCCTTTGTCATTTTAGCGTCATTTTTGTTGAATCCCATTATTTCACTTCCTTATTTTATTTTGCTTTGAAAATCAGCTTGTCGTCTTTGACCTTGAATGAAACAACACTGAGCGGGGTTTCAAAGTTATCAACAATTGCGCCTGTGATTTTGTCCTCAATCTGACGTCTGATAACGTGTCTGAGATCACGCGCACCCTTGTTTCCGCTTGATGCTTCTTTCGCAAGAAAGGCAGGGACGTTCTTATCGTATGCCAATTCAATTCCTTTTTCACGAAGTGGCTCAACAAGTTCATTGAGCATAAGTATTGCAATCTGCTGCAAATTCTCTTGTGAAAGGGGAGAGAAAGCAATGATTTCATCAACTCTGCCGAGGAATTCTTGTTTAAGGAATCCTGCAAGAGCTTTCATAACCTTGTCTTTGCTTGTTTCTTTTTCTGTTTTAGCAAAGCCAAGGGAGTTTACGTTGCCGCTTCCTGCGTTAGAAGTCATGATGATGATTGTGCTTTCAAAACTTACTGTACGTCCGTGAGCGTCATTGATTTTTCCTTCATCAAGAATCTGCAGAAGGATGTTCATAACGTCAGGGTGAGCCTTGTCAATCTCATCAAAAAGGATTACGGAGTAGGGCTTTCTTCTTACTTTTTCGGTAAGCTGTCCTGCTTCGTCATATCCTACGTATCCGGGCGGAGAGCCAATGATACGGGAAACGGAGTGCTTCTCCATAAATTCAGACATATCAAGGCGGATGAGAGTTTCAGGTGTGTCAAAAAGTTCGTATGAAAGTTGCTTTACAAGTTCAGTTTTACCAACACCTGTTGGTCCGACAAGGATGAATGATGCGGGACGTCGTCTGGGGCTTATCTGGATTCTGCTTCTGCGTACAGCGGCGCATACCGCGTCAACTGCTTCGTCCTGACCGATAATCTTTTCTTTGATTTTCTTGTTGAGGAATGCAAGTTTGTTGAGGTCGCTTTCCTTGATTTTTGATGCAGGAATGCCTGTCCACAACTGAATTACGTGTGCAATGTCATCTTCTGTAACTGCGCATTCTTTTGCGCCTTTTTCTGCGTCCTTTATTTTTGCTTCAATCGCCATCAACTGTGAACGAACTTCTGCAAGCATTTCAAAGTTAACGTTGCCGTCGTCTGTGGAAATAATTTCCTCTTCTCTTTGTTTGTTTGCCTGCATCTCTTTGTCAAGGATGATGAGAGCGTTGAGTGCTTTGTTTCTGAGATTTGCACAGGTGCATGCCTCGTCAAGCAGGTCAATTGCTTTGTCGGGGAGAAAACGGTCATTGATGTATCTTTCAGACAATGTTACCGTTTTCATTACGAGTGAATCGTCAATTGTTACTCTGTGGAAGTTTTCGTAGTAACTCTTGATTCCAACAAGCATTTCGTATGTTTCCTTGATGGAAGGTTCTTCAATCTTAACGGGCTGGAATCTTCTTTCAAGTGCGGCGTCTTTTTCAATATGTTTTCTGTATTCGTTGAAAGTTGTTGCACCAATAACCTGGATTTCTCCTCTTGAAAGTGCGGGTTTAAGGATGTTAGCGGCATTCATTGAGCCTTCTGCATCACCGGTACCAACAAGACTGTGAACTTCGTCAATGAAGAGAATGATGTTTCCTGCTGCTTTGACTTCATCAACAAGTGCTTTGATTCTGCTTTCAAACTGTCCTCTGAATTGTGTGCCGGCAACAAGTGCGGTAAGGTCAAGCAAATGGATTTCTTTACCCATAAGTCTTGCAGGCACATCCTTGTTGACAATTTTGAGTGCCAATCCTTCTGCAATAGCGGTTTTACCAACACCTGGCTCACCGATAAGGCAGGGGTTGTTCTTTGTGCGGCGGCAAAGAATCTGGATTGTTCTTGCAATCTCGTCCTCTCTGCCGATGATTTTATCAAGTTCACCTTTTTTTGCTCTCTGAGTGAGGTCTGTGCAGTAAAGGCCAAGTGCTTTTCTGCCTGATTTATTCTTTGTTTTTCTTTCTTTTTTGTTTTCCTTTTTATCCGTGGTTGATTCTTCATCGTCTGAATCTTCATCATCCTGTGATGCGGACATATTGTTCATAAAAGAGGGGAATGTGGGAGCACCGCCAAATTCAAAACCGCCGTCATTATCGCCCAGCAATTCTGTAACCTGCTCGCTTATTGCTTCAATGTCCTCATCGCTGATTCCCATTTTGTCCATAATCTGGTTGATAGGACCAATGTTGAGTTCACGTGCACACTGAAGGCAATATCCCTCCTGAGTCTGATTGCCGTTTTCTATTTTGGTGACAAAGAAAACAGCTTGTCTTTTCTTGCATTTAACACAAAGCATAGTTTATCTCCTAAATCAGTTATTGTTTTCGCTTTCAGGTTTTTTATTCTTGACGTCTTTATATGACTTGAGGAAAAGCGGAATGTATTTGATGAATGAAAATACCATCAGTATTGTTGCAATTCCCGTTAATGTCAGCAGAATAATTTCACCGTAAGTTGTATTGATAAGGTAATGACCAAACGCGACGATAAAGCAGGTCACAACGTAAAACACAGCGGTTGCAATCTTACCCCACCAGAGCGCTGCAATCGGTGCTGCACCAAGTTTGAGAAGCCTGTATGAGAAAACAATCATACTTACTTCCTTGATTACAAGAATCACAATCATCGGTGCAATAAAGGGGTATCTGATGCACAGCATGATAGCAATTGCAACTTGTGTCAGCTTGTCTGCAAGCGGGTCAAGCACCTTGCCAAGTTCGGTGATTGAGTTGAATCTTCTTGCAATTGTTCCGTCAAGTGTGTCTGTACAACCTGAAATTACAAGAGCAATCAGTGCGAATATATACATTTCTTTAGCGTAAAAGATTATAAAGAATGGAATAATTATAATCCTGAAAACGCTGAGAATGTTTGGTAATGAGTTGAAAAAATCCTTCTTCTTCAAAGGTTACCCCTCCACGAGATTAGATAATATAGCCACTTACAAAATTGATGATAAAGGAATTCTGGATACCGTATGCCAAAGCACTTTCGGGATCAATCCACAAGCCTGTGATAATAAGTAATGCGGCTGAAACGAGAAATACACACACAACGCCCTTGACAACTCCGAGCAAACCGCCAAGAATTGAGTTGATTGTGCCAACCAAAGATACGGTAAAGATTTTGGAAAGCTTTTTGCCGATGAATCGGAGTATCGGAAGAGAGATTATAAGTGTAACGATATAAACAAAGAAGGAGATCAGGTTTACAAAAACAGGTTAAGTCGGAGGCC
>JAZQTF010000084.1:0-14310 GCA_045630445.1 Acutalibacteraceae bacterium | reverse complement strand
ATCACTGCGAAGCAATAGCACTCGCCGTAAGGCGAATAAAACTGCCCAAGTGTTCTCTCCCCCAGTCTTTTTGCTTCGCAAAAATCCAGCCCCCTCGTCAGAGGGGGGCGGGTTAAGATTGTTTATCAATTCGGGTTTGTTTTTTACGTTTGTTTCAATCGTATTTTATGATTTATTTCAGATTACAACGTCAAGCATATAATATTTCTTCATATACTTGCCCGTTGAAGCGTCACGCAGGTCAAATGCGTAAGTCGTTTTGTCAGACGGTGCATTTGCTTTGACTGTCCAGACATAATCACCATTTTCATTGATGGTGTAAGTTACCGCAACGCCAAGGCTACCGCCCAGGTTATCGGCGGTTGTGACCTTGATTCTGCCATAATTACCCGCTTTTGTGACAACGGTGAAAATAATCTTGCCACTGTTTATCTCATAATTCACGGACTTTACAACAGACGTCTGCAAAGAATCCGCTAAGACGGAAACTGTATGATACTTCTTCATATACTTGCCCGTTGAAGAATCCCTTAAATCAAAGGCATAAACCGTGTTATCATCCGGCACATTCACCTTAACGGTCCAGACATAATCGCCATCAGCATTGACGGTGTATTTATCCGACACTGCAAGACTTCCGCCGAGGTTATCCGCGGTTGTGACCTTGATTCTGCCGTAAGTGCCTGCGTTTGTGACAACTGTGAAAACAAGTTTGTCACCATCAGAATTTACATCAACTGATTTAATCGGGTTTACTGAATAAACCTCATCAACATCAAAAATATAATATTCCTTGATATATTTGCCCGTTGAGGCATCCCTTAAATCAAATGCATAAGATGTTTTTTCTGTGGGTGCGTTTGCCTTGATTGTCCATACGTAATCACCATCAGCATTGATTGTGTATTTGTCCGCAACGCCAAGGCTGCCGCTGAGTTTGTCCGCTGTTGTGACCTTGATTCTGCCGTAATTATCTGCCTTTGTGACAACGGTGAAAATAATTTTGTCACCATTCAATTCATAACTTACAGACTTGAAGGTTTCTTCCGGCTTTTCAATTGTTACTTCGTAATAGAAATAATCGGCCGCGTAGATGCCCGAATCGGAAAGTCTGCCATCAAACGCGTAATTTGTCACACCTTCTATTGCGGGGACTTTAAGAGTATAAACACACATTCCGTCCGCATTAACAGTGCAGGAATTCTGATAAGTTATATATGATTTGAGTGCATCCGCGGTTGTAACCTTGATACGGTTGAAATGCGGAGATGCTGTGACGGTGAAGATGACCTTGCCATTCTCCACAACGCTTGTGACGGATTCGATTCCCACAAACTGCGGCTCATCCGACTTCTGCTCAAGCACGCTGACCTGCGCACCCCTTGCGGTGAGGGATGAAACAACTGTGTCATTCTCTCCGCCGTCAGTGAGGTCCAGTTTATTTCTGTCAGCATTGACGTAAAGCAGATAATCAAGACCCCTGAATGCATCAAGACTTGCCACTTCGTTATCCGCAAAACTTACAAATGCAAGTTTGTCAGACGCGGAAAGTGCGGAAATATCGGTCAGTTTGTTTGAATCAAGATAAAGGTTTGTACAATCAGGAAGTATAACTGCGGATGAAATATTATTGTTTCCAGCCGAAAGGATAAGTAATCCCGACTGCGAAAGCGGTGAAATATCCGAAACGGAATTTCCCGAAATGTTGAGATACTGCAAATTGTCAAGCGATGAAAGTGCGGAAATATCGGTCAGAGAATTGTCGCTCAAATCAAGATATCGCAAATTGATTGCATACTCCAGACCGTTGAGTGCTGAAACTGACTCTCCGCTGACATCAAGCGCATACAAAGAAAGAATCTCATCGCGTGAAATTTCTCCGTCACCGTTTGCGTCAACGCCACGATTGATGAGCGCATTTTTGAGTCTTAAATCATCAAAGATAATTGCGGAATCATTTGCATAAGTGTTTCTCAAAGAGTATGTCTGCGAAGGTTGTTTGTTCGTTTTGACGATAAGCTGAGCCTGAGAGAAGTTGATTGTTGCAAGGCTCAGTCCGTTTGTGACGGTTGTAAACACTCTGAATTCAAGACGGCTGCCGATATAAGAATAATAAGTTGACGGCAACTCAAAATCAATATAGCCCGATGATACCGATGATTTGCTTGCGATTGCGGATGCTGATGCCGCCGCACTGAAATCGGAATTTTCAAGGCCGAGATTGCCGAATGAGCCGTTTTTGATATCAATTCCGACTGCGGTTACTGCCGCCGCACAAGCAGAAACATTGAGTCGTAAAACAACACTGGTGATATTGTTATCACTGAATGCGGAAGTGTCAAAAGATACAATCGCGCGGATTGAATCGCCCTGATAATAACCGCCAAGTCCTGCCTGCAAAGTTGTACCTGCGCCGAATATCGACGGAAGCGAGGTTACGTAACCACTGTTTGCGGAATCGTAATTGTAAGTATAAGTTCTTTCTGTGCGTTCAATAATTTTATAGTTTTCAGTTTTAACCTGCTCAACGTTTCCTGACGAGTCAACACTGAAATATTTCAGGACTGTGTCAGCAGTGAATGTGAGCGGAGTTGTGAAAACGGATGAATAAATTGTCGGCTCTGTGCCGTCAGTTGTGTAATAAATTGTTGCGGTTTCGTTTGCGGAAAGGATTACGGAAACGCTTTCCTCATAAGTGCCGCCCGCTGCTGACGGAGTTGTGACCGCCGCGGTAAGATCCCTTTCAGGCATTGATTCATAATAATCAAACGCGGATGCTCTTTCAAAGAAGTCATAAATCAATTCACTCTGATTTATGCCCTTATAAGAATATGCACCGACATAATTTTCTGCTGACCACGCGTAACCCATTGATGCGATTTCATAACACTCAGCCACTGTGTAACCGTTTGTGTTTGCATAAACGTATTTTGTGCAGCCATCAGCGGAAACAACACTGTCAGCCACGTTATAAATTGTGCCGTCCGTTTTTCCGTTATCAAACGCGTCATTCGCACCAAGCCATTGAGAAACGGTAGCGGATGCATTCTGCGGAGAAAATACCGAGTCTTCCTCGCCGTGAATTACGATTACGGGAATAACCTTTTTGGTTGAAATATCGTTGATGATTTTACTGCTATCAGCATCAGCGCCGTTTGCCATAACGTCAAATGCGGAATTGAGATTGTCAGCTACACCATACGGTGTACCTGACGCAACCGCAACACCTCTGACAACATCGGCATACCTTACGGCAAACTCATTTGCCATAACTGCGCCCGCACCAAAACCGACAATATACACTTTGTCGGAATCAATATTATACTGCAATTTAATCTGCGCAATCGCCTGCGCTATATAGTCAGCATCGCTTTGCGCGTCATACCACTTCCATGAAGAAAGCGGATTTGAATTATCAGCATTGAGATAAAGAGTGATAAAGCCTTTGTCATCCGCAACGTCATTCATTGCGGTTATTTTTTCAAACTGAGTTGCATTCTGTCCATCGCCATGGAGCATTACAACAAGGGGTATTGCATAATTCTGATTGTATTTACCGGAAACGTAAAGCCTTGCCGCTCTGCCACCGAGTTGCACGTCAACGCCATAGCCCTGCACTCCCTGCGAAAATACAATATAATTCTCCGTCTTTATATCCTCAACGTTTCCATAAGAGTCAACCGCGAAGAATTTAAGGGTTGTGTTGCAATCAATCACGATTTCTCCGTTATAAACTGCCGAGGAAGTTGTCGGAGTTGAGCCGTCAGTTGTGTAATAAATTACCGCGTCTTCATCGGCTGTGAGTTTAACGCTGATTGCTGAATAATACGCGCCACTCTTTACGGATGCAGTAGTTGCAGGAGCAACACTGTCCGCAACGTTTACAACGTATCTTGTAAATCGCACTGACTCTGTGCCGTTTGAATTTACGCTGAAATAGCGGAGGGTTGCGGATGATCTGAGAGTAATCGGACCACTGTAAACTGATGATGAAGTTGTAGGAATACTGCCATCAATTGTGTAATAAGTTGTTGCGGCAGAGTCCGTTGAAAGAGCTATTGAAATCGGCTCGTTATACACGCCGCCATTGTGAGAAACGCTTGTTACAGGTGCGTTTGTCAGACTCAGGCGGAATGCAACCGCAGGGAAGCCCGATGCGTTTATAAGGTTTGATGAAATATTGTCAACCGCAAACGCATATCTGACTTCTTTAACACCGATATTTGCAAGGTTTGAATAAGTCAGTGTGACCTTGTTTTTTGAAGTAATACTCATCTGCGGAGTTACCACACTGCTGTTTCCGTAAGCAATTGTAAATCCTTTGAGTGCTGCGGAATTTATTGTTGAAAGACCTGTGCCAACGTTTCCAAAGGTTACTTCAATTGTATTTGTGCCGGTAATTTTTGCGCTCAACGGAATCGGGCCACTGTAAATTCCCTCTTTATTATAAACCATTCCGAGTGCAGCGTCTGCCGCACGTCTGCCGACAGGTTTCTTATTCTGCGGATGGATATCCTGACCGGCAACAGTTGAAGTTTCCTTTACGTCATAAAGCGGAATTGTTATTGCGTTACCGCCAAGTTCCATATTTATCTGCTCAACACCGAGTGCAATCGCCTCGTTACCCTTGGGGAGATTGTCACCGGTGTAACCATCGTAACGTGCAAGCTGTATTGTAATCATCGGAAGCAATTCTTCATCACATTCAAAAACCTTACTCCAACATCTGTTAAGGAGCGGTATGCCGTAACGCAGAATTGTGTCCTGAGTGCCGTAAAGCACCTCTGCCTCGCCCTGATACCAGAGCATTCCCTTAACGTGAAGCCCTGTAAACGGAGCAATTTTTGAATTATAAAAACCTGAAAGAGAATCGGTATCAGTATCATTTGCAGTAATTCCGGCATTGGCAAGAAGTTGCTTGTAATGCGCATCGTTTGCAAGCGTTTCTCCACCAATCCAGGTTGTCAGTCTGCTGCCGCCGATTGCGGTATGAATAACACCGACAGGAACATTCAATTCGTCAAAAATCTTTTCGGCAAAATAATATCCGACCGCGGAAAACACCTGAGTCACATCCCATGTTTCAGCGGTGTACCACAGACCGTAAGGTTCAAGCACTTCTTCGTATCTTGAAATATTATTCGCAGCAAAGAAATAACCTCTTATGTAAGGGTTTCTCGGCTGATTCTGCACAGTTGTTGCGTCGTTTGTGTACATAAGGTACATTTCCATATTTGACTGGCCGCCAAGTACCCACACCTCACCAAAGACAACCTGTGCCAATGTCAGAGTCTGTGTGCCACTCTGCGCGGTAATTGTGTACGCATCAAATGAGCCTTCACGAGCATCGAATATAACCTCCCATTTGCCGTTTGAATCAGAGACAGTCCACTCCTCTTCAAGCACGGCATTTGACCCATCGTGCAAACGCACAACCACGCTCGCATGCGGCTCGCCGTAACCCCAGATTGCAACCTCCTGATTCTGCTGCAGAACCATATAGTTGCCAAACACGGCTGAAAACCTGAATGTGTAGTTTGTGTTCACTGCGGCTGATGATGCCGTTGAAACAGGCATCACAAAAAGTGACAAAACAATTGTCAGCACGAGAAAAAATGACAATAACTTTTTCATAAAATCCCTCTTCTCATTTTTAGTTGCCTTGAATAAAATCAAAACACTATAAAACTTATATATATTATATACAAAATATACACAACATTTCAATGCTTTTATGTAATAATTACATAAAATTTACGAAAAATTTCTGTTTGACAATAGTCGGTTTTAACTGTATAATATTTGAGCACCTAATTTATATGGGGGCGCAATGGTTTCGACGGGGATTCTGAACCGGAATAAGCGAGTAGTGTTGGGGAATCACTTTAATCTCCCTAAGTTTAGAAATAAACGACAACAATACAGAATTAGTTGCTGCTTAATTAAGCAGCCGTTTCTACCGAGAGTACTGCGGCTCGGATAGAAGCGTCGATTAGCAGTCAACGCACGTGGGAGTGCCTCGTACCACTTTGCGTATCAGGGGCTACCCGAACTGTGAGCCTGTTGTTTGGCGCTCAGCAAGGGGAATTTTAATAAAGCAACTACACTCGTAGAAAGTTTCGGGGATCGGTCTTCGGACAGGGGTTCGACTCCCCTCGCCTCCACCATGAAAGGTAGATAATTTCTCTTTTTCAGAGGAATTATCTGCCCTTTTTTTATATGTAACGGGGCTGTCACTGATCGTGACAGCCCACCGCGTTTCCCTTGGCTCAAGGGAAGCTATTGCCTCCACAATTTCGGGATCATATTTCATCATATACGATACAAGTGTTTCATCCTCACCGATTCCGAGTGAGCGGTCAAGCTCTCCTCTCAAGATATCAGCAGGGAGAGTATTAAGATAAAATTCTATGTGGTCGTAGTACACAACAATCCTGTCAACGTAGAGGTTAATAAGTTGGCGATAGAGCTCCGTATCACCTGAGCGATACATTCCCTTGGCATTTTCGTATGCAAGCTCAACCATCGCCTCGGTAATCATCTGTGTCTTTGCTTGCTTTTCGGTGTCGTCAATCATCTGCTTGATCCGTTCACGCTCGCTCTCGAATTTTTCAAGTGATGACAGCAGAGCCGAGCTTCCGCTTTCCGCAACGGCTGCGATTATGTTATCAATCTTTTTGTTCATTGAGTTGAGTGAGCCGTTGAGTTGCTTTAACTTGTTTATGCTATCAACATCAAATGCGGAGTGGTATTTGTAATATTCCTTCACAACCCTCTCTGCATTCAGCTCGTCAAAGATAAGGTTTGATATTTCCTGAATGACAAATGTTTCAAGATACTCCCGTCTTATCTCCTTGTTTCTGCAGGAAAGCGATGCCGTACGCTTTCGGTTTGAGCACTGATAGCAGACGTATTTGAGCTTACTCCGTCCTGAGAAGTGGCGTGCGCCGGTGAAGGAATGTCCGCACTCACCGCACACAATCTTACCCGTAAGAAGATATGTTTCCTTGCTTGTGTTGTTGGACGGTCTTCTTCGTGCACGAGTGTTGAGTATCGCCTGAACGCCATCCCACACATCGTCAGCGACGATTCTCGGTATGCCTTCCTCAATCCTTATCATATCATCGACCGACTTGTGCTTATGATTGTTTCTCCTTCTGTTCACGTCCCTTGACTCGACCTTGTTGAAGATATAAACTCCTCGGTATTTTTCGTTGCGCAGAATCTCGTACAGGCTGTTCTTACCGAACGGTTTTCCTCCACGGGTTTTGTAACCCATTGAGTTGAGCTTGTGGATTATCTCTCCGTAGCCCTCGCCTGCAAGCACGCTATCGAATATCATCCGCACCGCATCAACCTCGTCCTCGTTGATTTCGTAATGCCTTGTTACGGGGTTTATCTTCAGTCCGAACGGAGCGCATCCGCCAAGCGCCTTGCATTTGAGCGCCGTCTCCTTCATTCCTTTCATAACCTCTCGTGCAAGGTTTCTTGAATAATACTCGCTCATTCCTTCGAGCACCGACTCAAGGATGATGCTCTCGGGTGAGTCATCAAGATTTTCAAGCACGCTGACGAGCGACACTCCGCACTTCTTAAGCTCTCGTTTGTAGTATGCTGAGTCGTAACGGTCACGAGAAAATCGGTCTAACTTGTGGACGATTACAAGATTAAAGTCGCTCGTCTTTGAATCATGAATCATCCTCTGGAACTCGGGTCGGTCATCGGTGGTTGCACTTCGTGCGTGGTCGCAGTACTCGTTTGTGATTACAATTTTGTTTCGTTGACAGTACTCTCGCATCGCTCTCAGCTGCGCATCGATTGACTCCTCCCTCTGATTGTCTGAGGAGAAGCGAGCGTAGAGTGCCGCTCGTGGAATCATTCCCCTCGCCTTAATGGATTCAACAACTGTCATAAATTCCTCCTTCTGCCGTGGAAACGGCCCTTGATTATATTATCAAAGATCCTCATGAGGTCCTTTGAGCTCTTTTCTTTACCCGCTATATTCTCCACATTGAGCTTAACTGCACCGCCCTTGAAGAGCTTGTAGAGCGCCTTGCGAGCAACCTTGATGCATATCATTTCATCACCTCCAACATATCACAATAGTTTTTAATACTCCAGAGAAGCATCTCAAAAGTAACAATAAGTTATCAATTACATTCTTAACGACAGACCGCTCTGCTGTTCGTATTCCTCTTGCGTGCAATAACAAACAAACGCTTCGGGTGATATTTTTCTGCCGAGTATATTTTCCAGCCTCTCCTTTTCCCACTTATCCCTCTCCGTAAGCTTCCTCGGTGTGTAGAGTTGTCTTTTCGGAGCAATGCTTAAAAAGTTGCCGATGAGATTGACAAGGCCAACGCTCAACGTCTGCTTTGCGTTCGGCTGATGCTCGGGTGTTTTGTAAAAAGCATAATCGTTAGCCATCGGACCGAGACAACCGCCCATCGCATAATACAGTTCAAGGTTGTCCTTCAATAACCGCTCATCGAACAGTTTATTATCACGCACCTTGATTCCTTCGGGCGTGGTGAAGGTGATGTATTTTCTATCCGCTTCCCATCGCACACCATAACCGTGTTGCTCCATGTAGTTGATGAATCCATTGATGCAATCAGTGTAAGCGATGGCGAGAAACGCCGTGTGTATAAGATCCCTTTTCCACTTTTTCATATTGCCGGCACGTGTGTCCGTCTCGGTCGTTGTCACTGCGCATCTACGGCAAAGCTCGTTTGAATATTCCTTCAGCGCTTGCAGATCTGCTTTCTCCATGTGTAGCTTCTTTCCATTTCCAAACGAAACGGAGTTTACAATAATGTGGTTGTGCAGATGCTCCTTATTCGTATGCGTAACAACCAACGCCTGATAACCTTCGAAGAATCCTGCGAGTTCCAATCCGATATTGCTCGCCTGATACGGCGTTATATTATCTTCGGGTGAGAAGGATTGCACAATATGAAAATAAGTTCTGCCATCGGTTTTACCGTAGCGGTACTTAGTCATTTCGAATTCCCTTTGCGCTGTTTCTGCCATACAGTTATGTCCCGATATCAACGTATCATCGGTCTTTTCTTTGTCGAGCACGTAGTTGAACACATCGGAGATTCTTCCCTTACCTGCTTTCACTTTTACAATTGCCACGTCTTACTTTCCTTTCATTTTGTTGTTGAGTAGTTCAAAAATTCTTGCAATCTCCTTCTTGGTTTCCTCAAGATTGATTGCAGTCAGCGTGCCTTCATTGACGCGCCACGTGAGCTGATTAAGATTGTTCCCGATGTATCGAAGTTGCTTTGCAGCATCATCAACGCCGGAGATAACAACGATCTTCCCGCCTAACGCACTGTCACGACAGTAGGCTGAAATCATACGATTCGAGCGGCGTGCAAGCGTTTTAATATTTTCGTATTCACATTCGCTGACACGGAAGGTTATTCTCTTTGTTTTGTTTTCGTTCATTTTTAACACCTCACTTTCTTTATTGGGGTGTGGGCTTAGCCCGCATTTGCCGAGCGGTTTGACCGACAAAGGCGAAACTTGCGACAGAAGCCGCCTGCAATGAATTGCCGTCGGCTTTATCGAATGACGGAACCATCAGTACAGCGAGGAACGCAAAGGGCGCATGATTTGACACTGCCGTTTTCTGCGTCACTTACGTCACTTGAGTCACTAATTAACCCTTTCACTTTTATATCGCAGAATTTTTTTCGTTTTGAACACAGTCTTTTTCATGAATTTACATTTTGTTTACCAATTAACCCCCTCACTATTTAAATGACGTAATTTTTTCGATTTAACAATCGATTTTTTGACAATTTAACTTTTTGCATTTGCACTCTCAAATTTTAAATGACAATAAAAAAAGCACGACTACACAACTTAAAATCAGTTGTTAGTCATGCTCTTTTTCGATGGGCGGTATTATCACCCGAACTTGCGGGTGGATGTACGCTCTTTTCCGGCTTACTTTACTAATCAATGATCAGCGTGTCCGGCGAATGGATGCTATGTACGAAACAAATACAAAATATTAACTTGTCCTTAAACGCAAAACATAAAAGCACACTCGTGCTTTCCCCTCCGATGATATTGTAACAAAGTTGGGAAATAATTTTTTGTCGGTTTGTGAAGGCGGAGAGAATTTTATTTATTGATATATAATATCCCATATGATATAATTAAATAAAGTTGATTATCAGAATTCAACAAGTTAGGTGGTGCGCATATGGAAAATCAGTTTGAGGAAATGATAAAATCCTTTGTCCAAAACTACTTCGAATCGGATGCAGGACAAAAAGCTATGGTTTCGGCAATGATTGGATATTTGAACAATCAGAACCTTGAAAGCATAAAAAAATTACTATATACTTCGTCCCCATCATCAAACGCCTTTACTTATATAAAAGATTTAGAGCACATAACCAACTTTATTACTGAGTTTCTAAATAGCAACCTATCACCCTCAAGTTTAGATGAACACAAATATAAAAATGCAAGTGACATCGTACTATCCGTTTCACGTTTGATTCAAAACATCACGTCCCCCACCTTTTCACAATCTGCTATCGATAAGGAAATTGAAGAAATTTACAATAAGGGTTGTATATTAAATATTCGCAGAAGAATATCAATATTATCTCGCGAAGAATTTCTTGCTCTTACTTCCACAAACGATAGTGATTCACTTTTTGAAGAAGAGATCTGTCCAAAACATTCTCCAACAGAGTATATGAACAATCGCTCACAAGAATCGCAATTAAAGAAATATGGATACTCAGTTGGGCAAAACAGTCATTTGTCAGATAGAAAACGACAAGAACTTTTAAAAGAATTAATCACTACCGGCAAGCTTTCAAAAGGATATGTTATCACTTGCCTGAAATATAACATACAAATCAACGGCAAAAAATCGTCCAACGAATTTGCGGTTGCCAAATGGAAAGACGATTTAAACTTTGTATATAACTTGTAAAATTCAAAGCACGGATGAGAAAATCTCATCCGTGCTTATTGTTTTATTTATGAATAGAACATATCCATCTGTATTTATCGTATTCTGTATTTTTTTGAAAGTAGATTTGGAATATTACTTCTTTTGTCTAAAGAATGTGCATTTTTAACGATCTCTAAAGGATCAATACCGGGATTAATTCCAACTATATCTTGCCCCGTTTTTCCTGCATCGCAAAGTGCAACGCTATTACGAACCTCATTCTCGATACTTTTTGAAAAATACATATCTTCCGAGTACAAAAACATAATTAAAGTCAATGCGGAAAGTCTATCTTCCAGCGAAAGTTTGTTAAACTGCCTATAAAATTGTCTGTATCGTTTATCCCCATCTTCAATAAACATAACAATTATTGTTTCTGATTTCAATGGCAATATGTTTATATGGATATTTTGAATTCTATACTCTGAAGATTTATTGTAGATATCATTTATGATATTACCATTAAAATCAACTATCAATGCTACTGAACATTGAAGCGCTACCGGAACTACATAATCTAGCTTTTCATAATAACAAACATAATATTCTCTATCGCTATTTTTCTCTAACGCCTTCTTTGCTTTTTTATAACTAGCCATATATTCCTGTAAATCAATTTTATTAATATCATTCTTCATATCACAAACCGCTCTAGCTACAGGCGAAGTTGTAGAAGTGGTATTAAAAAGCTCAATTTCAAAAAGCCGCTTACTAATAGATTTTAGGCTATTTTTCAATGCCATTTGAGCAATCATTTTAGCGGTAGGCGGATTTGAATAATTATCAGGATTTTCATAATCTGAAAAAATTTTACTATCACATTCTTTACAAATCAAATGAAAAGTTCCCGCATTATTAACACCTTTTTCGTTTTCAAACAACGGACTATCCACCGCCACATTTAAAGTTAATACCTCACCACTAGTAGATATATTTTCCAAGCAAAATCTAGGGACAGAGTGCGAATTACAAAAGCTAGTGACGCTCTTCCCACAAAAATAACAAGTCTCTTGCTTCGCTGCCTGTCGTGCTTCCTTTGAAATTTTGCCTAGCATTTTTTTGTATGTGAAATCACTTCTGAGCAATTCTTTCTCCTCATCAGAATAATCTCCCAAATTAAAAACGCCAACAAAATTATCAAACATTACACTAATCTCCCCTCATATCATAAATGTCATTATATCATATTTTTCTTTTGATCACAATTATCAATCTAATAAATAACAGCTACATTCGATTTTCACTTATCCCATATTCTTTGGGAGCTAATACCCAGCGGCAAATTTTTCCGTTCAAAAAGTGAGTAAACGCGAGAAAAACAAAGCAAACGAGAGCATTTCAGAGTTGTCGTTTTAGTAGCGCTGCAGTTTGACCACAATTTTGACCAGTTCTGTCAGCCACTTATTTTTCAACTATTTTGTCGTATGTTAGCAAGGATTATGTGAAGTTTAAGTTCACACCAGAACCCAACCACTACGCCAAAAAATCAAAGTGTTCCCACGACTGAAAGCCTTGATATACAAGCGTTTCCTCATCATACCGCATGTTCTAAAATTCGCACAAAAAAGTTTGCTCAATTAAAACTTTGGCATTAGATCAACTGAAAAACATACAGGTTGTCTTCAAGTTGAAATAAACCCGATATTTTTGTTAAAAAATCAACAGGTTCAAATAAAAATCACGCTTTTTACCTTCAATTAACACAGCGCCGAGATGCTTTTCTCGGCGCTGTGTTATTATAAGCTCATTTCTTTTATTTGCACTTTTTCTGATTGTATTCGTTGGCGGACTTCAGTAATCATTTCACCAAGAAGGCGTTCACATTCTTCCCTCGTTTTAGCATACACATTATGAGGTTCTCGCTTGCCCTGAGCATTTGTTGGTGTATATCTCCCCTCCCATAAATTTTCATTGATCTGATAAATTCCACCCGTACCGCTTTTTCTGATTTTTCCTTGTTTAGGTTTGAAATCGCTTTTCGGCTTTTGTGCTCGTTTCTGCGGTGCAGGTACAGATATTTCTGAGACTGCAGCATTTGCATCTCCTATTCCTGCATCAATTTTCCTTGCAGCATTTTCCTTCATATCCATAGTAGTATGGCTATAAATATCCAACGTCGTTGCTGTAGACACATGACCAATTGTTGCCGACAACGCCTTAACATTCATTCCATACTCAAGTGCTAATGTTGCAAAGGTATGGCGCAAGTCATGAAATCTGATCTGTTTGCATCCCGCACGTTCTAATATAACCTTCATCTTGACATATACGCTTTTAGGATCACGAGGAGAATCATCCGTTTTTTTAGGAGATGGAAACAGCCATTTTGAACCATTTGTTGAAGGCTGATACGCTTCAAGTATTTTTAACACCGGCGGTGGCACTGTAAGTGTTCTTATTGATGCTTTTGTTTTTGGTGGGAAACTTTTGATTTCGCCATTCACTCTACTAACCTGTCTTTCAACCCGAAGCTTACCATCGTTAAAGTTTAAGTCCTGCCACTGCAACCCCATTAGCTCGCCACGGCGAAGACCAGTTGCAAGAGCAAGGAGAAATATTTCAAAGAATCCATCGTGCTGAGCCTGAATCAAAAATCGCTGTATTTCATCGTGCGTAAGCACTTGCATTTCCATTGATTTTTTCGATGGTAGTTTACATCCAATTGCAGGGTTTATTGTGATCAGGCCCTCTTTCACAGCCTTTTCAAGCGCCGTCCTGCAGCTCGTATGGCATCCCCTTACCATTCGGTCAGATAATCCTTTACCCTGTTGTTCTGCATATTGTAGCCGTCCCGAAGTTTTAAGATAAGTATAGAAATCCTGCAGATGATTTTGAGTAAGCTTATCAAGCTGAATATCGCCAAGTACGGGAATAATATGCTTGTATATTCTGTTTTCATAACCAGGACGGGTTGTTTCTCTGATGGTGTTCTTGCAATAAGACTGATACCATAAATCCATCCATTCGCCAAACCTCATGCTTGATTTCGCCTGAGTAGGAAGCCTACCGGTGATATGATAACTTTCAGTCTGAAGTTCTTTCAATTTCTTTACACATTCATTTCTTGTAGGTGCAAAGACGCTTTTTGTTTTCGCTTTGCCATCATCATTATATCCGATAATAATTCGGCCTTCCCAGCGGCCATCCTTACGCTCTCTTATAGCTCCAGTTCCATTTTTTCGTCTTCCTGCCATGGCATTAAATCCTTTCCAAGTATATCTTGTAAAAAACTACCTACGATCTCTGAAGAATGAGAATTCATCTCCGAAGTTAGGTGTGTATAGGTGTCAAGGGTAAACGAAGCATTGGTATGTCCAAGG